>NZ_JBSYXP010000008.1:0-267844 GCF_054172105.1 Methylolobus aquaticus | reverse complement strand
GATACCGTATTTTACCCCGTCCAGAACGCCGGAGCCCCCGCCACACAACGCCTTCGGAGTTTTTCACCAGCCTGCTAAAAGTCGGATCTCAGGAATGTAAGGGAAGCGCTTGGGGAACCGTTCCAGGGCGCCGATCTGCTCTTCCCGACGCAGGATGAAGGCCGATGCCGCCTCGGGACTATCCTGCGCCATGTAGTCCCAGATGTCGAAAACATCCGCCTCGGCGGTTGCGGGAATCTCAGCCCGGGACGTTCTTTCCACCCTTGAACTCTCCCATGAACTCGCGTATCGGACGGGTATTACCGCTTTCGATATTGCGTTCGGCTGGCGTCAATAACTCGGCCATATTTCCCGCCCTCAGAAGCTCTACGTAAGCTCGGACATCCAGCAACACGGAATTGGCACGCCCGTTCACCGTCAGGATGACTGGCCTGCCCGTCGCATGAAGATGGTCGAGGATTTCGCGCGTATGGCGCTTCAGATCGGTGACGGAGCGGATATCTTCCGTAGGGCTGATCTGTGACACGGCTTTCCCCTATGGTGCTTAATTTCGCACCGAACTTAGCATTGCATTAGGCGATAGACAAGGTGCTTGGGAACGCTGTAGACGGGAGTTGGAGTCCCCCGCACACTGCCTGATCGGGTCCATGGCACACGGCAGCTGTCATCGGCATCAGATATTTGGGCACCAGACTGAAAACGTGTGCAGACAAACTGGACACAGTTACTGCAGAGCAGTACAACCCTAATTCCGACTACAGGCCACCTTCACCGCCATGGCCAGCTCAGCCCCTTCATCGCCCACAGACACACCCTCTATCGTCGGCGGTATCGCCCTGTTCGAAGCCTCGAAGGGCGCAGTGGTGTTCCTGGCGGGGTTTGGCGTCCTGTCGCTGCTGCACAAAGACGTGCAGGCAATAGCGGCGGAGTTGCTCACGCACTTTCACCTGAATCCCGCCAAGCACTATCCCGGCATCTTTCTCGATGCCGCGGAAAAGCTCACGGATGCACGCTTATGGACACTGGCGGCATTGGCCGCGGCCTACGGCACCGTCCGCTTCATCGAAGCCTATGGGCTGTGGCGGGAGCGGCGCTGGGCGGAATGGCTGGCCGCCGGCAGTGGCGGTCTTTACATCCCTTTCGAGATCAAAGAGATGACGCGGGGCTTCGCCTGGCTGTCGGTCGCCGAGCTGGTCATCAACGTGGCGATCGTCGGCGTGATGGTCGATGCCCTGCGGCACCAGCGGGCGGCGGGGCCCTGAACCGTGCGGTCGGCTCAGTGTGCGGTCCGGCGCATGCTGCGCAACACGTCGGCCGGCACCCGCGACAACTGACCGTCCGCCGCCACGCGAAGACGCCCGACATCCACCTGTCCCAGCACCTCCGGCCCCGTTTTCGCGAGCCGGCACACATCGCCGTTTTCGATCACGCAGGCCGTCGGCACATGGCAGTCGGTCGCAATCGCCGCATTGGCGGCCAGATGGCGCGGCGTCCCATGCACCGGGATCACGGCCGGCGGCCGCACCCAGTCGTAGAGTCGGCGCAGATCGGCTTCGGCGGGATGTCCCGAAACGTGGACGTGGGCGTCGGCGTCGGTCACGACCTCCACGCCGTGCTGCTTCAGGTGGGCCTGCAAGCGCTCCACCGAACGCTCGTTGCCGGGAATCATGCGGGACGAGAAGATCACGGTGTCGCGCGGGTCCAGCAGCAAATAGGGGTGGCGATCGGTCGCGATACGCGCCAGCGCGGACGTGGCTTCGCCCTGGCTGCCGGTGCACGCGGCCAGCACCTCGCCAGGTGGCAGGAACCCGAGATGGCGCGGGTCGACGAGATCGGGCAGATCGTCCGGCCAATAGCCGGCGCCGCGGGCAAAAGCGACCATCCGTTCCATGGCCGGGCCAATCACACCAAACCGGCGGCCGACACTCTCGGCCACCCGCGCCAGCGTGACCAGACGCGCGATGTTGCTCGAAAACGCGGTGACCAGCACCCGCCCCTGGGATTGTTCGGCCACTTCCCGCAGCGGAGCGAACAGCGAGGACTCGGAACCGGTGCTGCCGGGCACGACCGCATTGGTCGAATCACAGACGACGGCGAGTAGCGGCTCGCGCCGCAATGACAGCAGGCGTCGGTGGTCGTAGCGGCGGCCGATGACCGGATCGTCGTCAAGTTTCCAGTCGCCGGTGTGCAGCACCGCACCGCAGGCCGTCGTGATCAGCAGCGCGTTCGGTTCCGGGATCGAGTGCGTCATGCCGATGTATTCGACCGCGAACGGGCCGACCTCGAAGCGTTCGCCGAGTCCGATCTCGGTCACCGGTGCATCTTCGATGCCGGCCCGCGCCAGCTTGAAGCGCGCCAGGGCTGCGGTGAACGGCGTCGCATAGACCGGGCAGCGCAGCCGCCGCCACAGATAGGGCAGCGCGCCCAGATGGTCCTCGTGGGCATGGGTCAGCACGACACCCGCCAGGCGCTCGCGACGGTGCGCAATGAAAGCCGGATCGGCCATCATCACGTCGTAATCCGGAAAGTCGTCGCCCCCGAAGGTAATGCCGACATCCACCGCCAGCCACCAGCCGTCATGACCGTAGAGGTTCAGGTTCATGCCGATCTCGCCGGTACCCCCGAGGGGTACGAACAGGGTTTCATCCGAGGCAGGCGTCACGTGCATGAGATTCAAGCGTGCATTAGATTCGAGTCGCCCGAGGGCGATGGGAGCCTATCGGCTGGCCGCCATTCTGCCATCCTTTCGTGGCGCTGAGGCCATGGCGGCGGGTCCGCGGAAGGCACCGAGCCCTGCGAATCGCCCGTTACGAGTGCGATGCTTCCGCGAACGCCCGGCCCGTTGCCTCCGCGAGCGGAACCCACGACCCGCCTACCCGGCCTTCCAGGGGCCGGAAGCGGCGCTTGTAGTCCATCTTCCGACTGCCTTCGATCCAGTAACCGAGATAGCACCAGGCCAGATCCAGGGCCCGGCAGCGTTCGACCAGATACAACACGGCGTGAGTGCCCAACCCGCGCTGGTGCTCGTCGGGGTCGAAGAACGTGTAAACGGCTGACAGTCCTGCATGGACCCGGTCGGCCACCGACACCGCCAGCAACCGGCCTTGCCGCCGAAATTCGACGAAGACGGTGTCCTGCCAGTCGCAGCTCAGGAAGCCGAGATATTCGTCCGGACTCATGCCCGCCATGCCGCCATCGGCGTGACGGGACCGCTGATAGCGGAGGTAGAGACGATAATGTTCGTCGCGGAACTCCGCTTCGGTTTCGGCCACGGTCAGATCGGCGTTCCGGCGCCAGGTCCGACGCTGCGAGCGATCCGGCGCAAACGCCGCAACCGGGAGGCGAACCGGAATGCAGGCGGCACAGGCTTCGCAGTGGGGCCGGTAGACGTCGCCGCCGCTGCGGCGAAAGCCCTGGGCGACCAGCGCGCCATAGACCCCGGGAACCGCCGCCCAGGCAGGGTCGACCCAGGCCAGGCGCGCCACGCGGCCAGGCAGATACGGGCATGCATGGGGCGGACCGCAGCGAGCCGAAACAGTCGTCAGCGCCATGCGACGCGGCAGTCCTTCCAGGCAGACGGGTCGACCTTCGCGTCGCGATGCCGGCCCAGCAGCGTCACGAACTCGGCGCGGGCGATCTCCCGCGCGCCCAGGCTCATCAAATGCGGGGTATGCACCTGGCAGTCGATCAGGCGGTAGCCCCAGTGCGCCATCGCCGCACAGGCGAAAGCCAGGGCCGCCTTGGATGCGTTGTCGACGCGATGGAACATCGACTCGCCGAAGAACATCCGCCCGATCGCGACGCCATAGAGCCCGCCAACCAGTTCGTCCCCTTGCCAGGCTTCCACCGAATGGGCGTAGCCCTGCCGATGCATTTCCACGTAGGCGCGCTTCATTTCCGGTGTCAGCCAGGTGCCCTGAGCGTAGGCGCGCGGCTCGGAGCACGCGTGCAGCACAGCTTCAAAGGCGCGGTCGCAGCTGAACTGGAACTCCTCGCGCCGAAGGGACCGCCGCAACGTCCGCGACAGATTGAAACCTTCGGGTTCGAGGACGAGCCGCGGATTGGGCGACCACCAAAGAATCGGCTCGCCCACCGAGTACCACGGAAAAATGCCATGGCGGTAGGCGTTGACGAGGCGTCGCACCGAAAGACACCCGCCGATGGCCAGCAAGCCATTGGGATCCTCCAGCGCCGATTCGACCGGCGGAAACGGCTGGTTACGATCGTGCGGATTCAGCACCTTCAGCATCCCGCCTCCCGGCGATAAACGGAACGTCCAGCCAGTGCGGCCATGTAGGCGTCCACATCCTGGGCCTCGCGCTGCACGAAGCGCTGGATCCCGACCCGCAGTTCGGGATCGGCAATCCAGTGGTAGGACCAGGTCGGCCGCGGCATGAAACCGCGGCTGACCTTGTGCTCGCCCTGAGCACCGGGTTCGAATCGCCGCAGGCCCTGCTGAATGCAGTATTCGATGCCCTGGTAGTAGCACAGCTCGAAATGCAGCGCGGGCACCTCGTCCTCGGCACCCCAGTAGCGGCCGTACAAGGCGTCCGAGCCCACCAGAAAGAAGGCCGCGGCGACGATCTCGTCGCCCTTGCGCGCGACCGTCAACAGGACCTGAGCGCCCATGGCCTCCCCCAGCCCCGAGAAGAAGCCGCGTGTCAGCGCCGCATGATTGCCGTGCTTGTCGAAAGTGATCCGGTACAGCCGGTGAAACTGTCGCCAGTCGCCGTCGCTGACGCGATCGCCCGGAAGCCGCTCGATCGACAGCCCCGCCGCGGCGGCTTGCCGTCGCTCACGCCGGATCTCCTTGCGGCGCTTCGCGGTCAGCGTATCGAGAAAATCCTCGAAATCGCGATAGCCCGGGTTCTCCCAATGAAACTGGCAGCCCTTGCGGGCAAGCAGTTCGGGGTGCGCAGACAGCTCGGGGTCCGTCCCGAACAGCCAATGTGCCGAAGACAGGCCGAGCTTCCGGGCGGCAGCGAGGGCGGCGTCGATCAATGCCATAGCCGCGGTTTCGCGTGGGGCCTGCGCAGCGATCAGCAGCCGTGGGCCGTTGGCCGGCGTGAACGGCGACGCGATAACGGCCTTCGGGTAATACTTGAGACCGCAGCGCTCATGGGCATGAGCCCAGGACCAGTCGAACACGAATTCGCCGAACGAGTTGGCCTTCAGATACATCGGCAGCGCAGCAATCAGACGACCGTCATCCTCTTCGCAGACGAGATGACGAGGAAACCAGCCGACGTAACGGCCCAAACAATCGTGCGCTTCGAGCGCGTGCAGAAATTCGTGACGGAGAAACGGGTAAGGCTCAACCGACAGGGCATTCCAGACCTCCGGCGACAGCTCGTCGATACGGCTGAGCAGGCGCGTGTTCAGTGGCAACTCCGTTGATTCGAAAACGGTACGCGGTGCGCGGAGGGCGTCTGCCGTGAAATAATAACGGGTTTTCGAAACCCCATTCCTCGGCAAGCCATGGCCCAATACATCTATACCATGAATCGTGTCAGCAAGGTGGTCCCGCCCAAGCGGACCATCCTGCAGAACATCTCGCTGTCCTTCTATCCGGGCGCCAAGATCGGCGTGCTCGGCCTGAACGGCTCGGGCAAGTCCTCGTTGCTGCGCATCATGGCCGGCGAAGACGCGGATTTTGACGGCGAGGCACGGCCGCAGCCAGGCATCCGCATCGGCCACCTGCCCCAGGAACCGCGCCTGGACCCTGAGAAGACCGTGCGCGGCAACGTCGTCGAAGCCGTGGCCGAAGCGCAGGCGCTGCTGGACCGCTTCAACGAGATCAGCAACGCCTTCGCCGATCCCGACGCCGATTTCGATGCGCTGCTCGCCGAACAGGCGGAATTGCAGGAAAAGATCGACGCCGCCGGCGCCTGGGAGCTGGAACGCAAGCTGGAAATCGCGGCCGACGCCTTGCGCCTGCCTGACTGGGACGCGGACGTCACCAAGCTGTCCGGCGGCGAGAAGCGCCGCGTCGCACTGTGCCGCCTGCTGCTGTCCAATCCCGACATGCTGCTGCTCGACGAGCCCACCAACCACCTCGACGCTGAGTCGGTGTCGTGGCTGGAGCGCTTCCTGCACCAGTACCCCGGCACCGTCATCGCCGTCACCCACGACCGCTATTTCCTCGACAACGTCGCCGGCTGGATCCTCGAACTGGACCGCGGACAGGGCATCCCGTGGGAAGGCAACTACTCCTCGTGGCTGGACCAGAAGGAACGTCGCCTGGAGCAGGAAGAGAAAACCGAAAGCGCCCGGATGAAGGCGATGAAGTCGGAACTCGAATGGGTGCGGGCTAACCCCAAGGGGCGCCACGCCAAGAGCAAGGCCCGTCTGGCCCGCTTCGAGGAACTGTCCTCGGTCGAGATGCAGCAGCGCAACGAAACCCAGGAAATCTACATTCCGCCGGGGCCCCGCATGGGCAACATGGTGGTCGAGGTCGAGAACGTCCGGAAGGCCTTCGGCGACCGGTTGCTGGTCGACGATCTGAGCTTCCGGCTGCCGCCGGGCGGCATCGTCGGCATCATCGGCCCGAACGGGGCCGGCAAGACCACGCTGTTCCGCATGATCGCCGGCACCGAGAAGCCGGATTCCGGCACGATCAGGATCGGCGAAACGGTCAAGATCGGCCATGTCGATCAGATGCGCGACCATCTCGACGACAAGAAGACCGTCTGGGAGGAAATCTCCGACGGGCTGGACATGGTCACCGTCGGCACCTACCAGACGCCGTCGCGTTCCTATTGCGGCCGGTTCAACTTCAAGGGGCAGGACCAGCAGAAGCGCATCGGCGACCTGTCGGGCGGCGAGCGCAACCGCGTCCATCTGGCGAAGCTGTTGAAGAGCGGCGGCAACCTGCTGCTGCTAGACGAACCAACCAACGACCTCGACGTCGAAACCCTGCGCGCGCTTGAAGAAGCGTTGTTGGCCTTCCCCGGCTGCGCCGTGGTCATCTCGCATGATCGCTGGTTCCTGGACCGCATCGCGACGCACATGCTGGCCTTCGAGGGCGACAGCAAGGTGGTCTGGTTCGAGGGCAACTACGCCGACTACGAGGCGGACCGGAAGCGCCGCCTCGGTCAGGACGCCGACACGCCGCACCGGATCAAGTTTCGCAAACTGGCCTGACGGTCGGACAGGCGTGGGGGCAGAGCCGATGAGAAGGCGAGGCCGCAGCGACGAAGCCGAGCGACTGCTGCGGGTACTGGCGGCGGCAGAGCGATTGCTGGCGCGTATCGAGGACCGGCTCCCGCCGCCGGAAGCGCGTCGCTTTGCCTGGGACGGCTACATCGCGTTCCGCTGCCTCGCTACCGACGGCGGGATCGCGCTGAAGGGCATCCGGCATCCACACAGGATCGCGCTAGCCGACATCCGCTGCGTGGATGCCCAGAAACAGGAACTGGCCCGGAACACGCGCCAGTTCCTCGCCGGGCTGCCGGCCAACAATGCGCTGCTGTGGGGCTCGCGCGGGACGGGCAAATCCTCGCTGGTCAAGGCCCTGCTGCACGAATACAGCCCGCAGGGGCTGCGCTTGATCGAGGTCGACAAGGCGATGCTGACCCATTTGCCCGATATCATGGAGCAGCTGGAGGGCCGACCCGAGCGCTATATCCTGTATTGCGACGATCTGTCATTCGAGGCGGATGAGTCGGGTTACAAGACCCTGAAAGCCGTGCTCGACGGCTCGGTGAGCGTTCTCGGCGGCAACGTTCTGGTGTATGCGACCTCGAACCGTCGTCACCTGCTGCCCGAGTACCACCACGAGAACCTCGCCGCGCGCAGCGTCGACGGCGAGATCCATCATGGAGAAGCTGTAGAGGAAAAAATCTCGCTGTCGGAGCGCTTCGGGATCTGGCTGTCGTTCTACCCGTTCACCCAGGACGAGTACCTGGAGGTCGTGCGTCACTGGCTGGACAGGCTCGGCGGACCGAGCGGCGCATGGGATGAGGTTCGGGCGGAAGCCTTGCGTTGGGCCCTGCAGCGCGGATCGCGCAGCGGGCGTTCGGCCTGGCAGTTCGCCCGAGACTGGACTGGCCGGCAGGGGCTTCCATCAGGGGTGTACCCACCGTCGGCAGACTTGCAAGACTGATCTCACTCCGAGGCCCGCGCTGGCGGCTCACAAACGCTCACCCTGCGCTCATGGCATTAACAGCTTATGAAATCCATCTCCGCAAGCTCCTGCGCCTTCGCCTTACTGCTGGGCAATGGACCTTCACTGGCAACCGACACTGCCTGCCAACCGATCGTCGACGCCGGCACGGCCCAGTGGCGCGCACCGATGGTGCATGACCGCAAGGTTCTGAGCGATGGCTACACCTACGAAATCATCAAGCTGGGCGACATGCTCTACCTGAAGAACGGCGCGACCTGGCGCATGATGCCGTCTGCCATGGCCAAGATACTGACCGATCCGGCCAGCATCGAGAAAGCCGGCCAGGAAATGCGTGACTGCAGGCAGACGGGCACCGAAATGATCGGTCCCATGTCGACCGTGATTTACAGCTTTACGTCCACCCTCGCCAGCGCGCCGCGAGACTCCGGCACCAGCAGGATCTGGATCGGCAGCGACGGCCTGCCCTATCGCCAGGAGAGCAAGGAATTCAACGCGACAACGGTATACGCTGGCGTGACGGCGCCGGCGCTGGGGAAGTAAGGCCGGCCAGCCCTGCGCTCAAGGCGAGCACGTGATCGATGGAGAGGCCGTGACGCCCGAACGCCTGACGACGCCTGCTCCGCAGCTCAGGCGGTAGCCGATTCCAGCCAGGCCAGGTTCCGATAGGCCGTTTCATCGCGATCCCCGCACTGTTCCAGGCTGGCGCGAAAGCTGACGCAGATGGCCGGCCGCTCGGGCTGGCCGAACAGGAGGCAGCGATTATCCTCCGTCAACTGCACGCAACGCACGCCGGCCGGTTTCCCATGGGGCATGCCGGGGATGGCGCTGGAGATCGAGATGACGACGCAGCAGGCGCCGCAGCCTATGCGGCACGACACCGGGCTCGACCCGGCCAGCGGCACATCCACCGTCATGCAGACGCCTGCAGATCCGGCAGGTGGCGCAGGAAGGCCCGCAGCAACTCACCGACCTGTTCCGCGGGATAGGGTTCGCCCCGGTCGCGGCCCCAGACCGTGCCCGGCCAGGCCGGATCGCTGCGGTACCGCGCCACGTGGTGCACATGTAGCTGGGGCACGAGATTACCGATCGCCGCGATGTTGAGCTTGTCGGGCTTGAACAGGGTTAGCATCGCTTGCGCCACACTGGACGACTCGGCGATCAACACCTGCTGGTCAGCTTCCGACAGCTCGCAGATTTCCGCTATCCCGTTACGTTGCGGCACCAGGATCAGCCACGGATAGGTCCGGTCGTTCATCAGCAGCACCCGACACAGCGGGAGGGTGCCCAGCGTCAGGCAGTCGCCCGCCAGACGCGGATGCAGGGTGAAATCATTCATCGTTCCTTCAACGCACGTCGCGCCCGTAGACGCGGGTGATCCAGCGCGTCATGACCGGCACGCCGACGATCAGATAGGGGTAGTAGCCGATCAGGCGCCACAGGATGGCCACCGACAACGCGGTGCCCACCGGCAGCAGATCGCCGAACATCCACGAAAAGCCGAGTTCCGCGATGCCGGCGCTGCCGGGCGTCGGCGAGAGCACCATGAGCACCCAGAGCACGGCCTGGCGCGCAGATGCCAGCAAGAAGTCGAAGAAGCCGAGCGGCGCCGTGGCGAAGGCTCCGATCAGGCCGTTCAGGATCCAGTAGCGCGCCAGCCAGGCCAGCGAGGTCGCGGCCCACACCGCGAGCCAGAAGCGCAGGGGCCGCCGCCGGAGGTCGCCCGAGGCGACGAGCAGGTCGTTCGCCATGTGCAGGCCGCGGTCGCGCCATGGCGCTAGCCAGCGCAGCCCGAACAGCTTGGCAAGCCACCAGTGAATCAGGCGGGGCGCCACGAACAGCGCCGCGATCAGAAATAGCACATAGGCCAGCAGCGAGCCCCAGGCGCTCCAGAAGCCCGCGACCATGCCGGTGCCCAACAGGTCGGACTTGACCCGATACAGCGGTGCGAAGATGTCGTCCTGCGGCACGAAAAAACTGACGTACAACGGGATCGCGGTGTAGAACACCTGATCGAGGAAGATCGTCGTGAACACGATCGTCGTGGTCCGCCCTACGCTGAGCCCTTCCTTCAGCAGCATGAAAATCGCGACCGCCGTACCGCCGATGATCGACGGCGATACCGCCGCGAAGAAATTCCACAGCACGACGACCTGGAAGCAGCTGGCCCAGCTGAGATGGCGATCCGTCAACAGCCGCAATTGCCAGATGTAACCGAACTCGCGCAGCGGCACCATCGCCACCGAGAACGCGAGCCAGAAGTAGGTGCGCAAGTTCCAGTCGACCGCCGACCAGGCCTCCTCGAGTTGTTTGCCGCTCTTGGCGAACTCCCCGTAGAGCACGTAGCCGACGATGCCGAGCCCCAGCAGAATCGGAATCACGATGCGACCCGGGCTGAACTGGCGGAGCGCTTCGGGTGATTTTCGGTCCATGATGGCTAGGATTGTTCTCGGCGGCGGACAGGCGGGGCATGGCGGTCGCCGGGGCGCCCTTCCCGGGCTTGGCGCGAACCAGGAGGCCGTTACACGGAAGCCGGCGCGGGTGGCGATGCGGTTTATCGTCGGATCTTCGGCGTTACGAACATCGCGTCACCATAACTGAAGAACCGGTAGCGGGCATCGACCGCATGCCGATAGGCCGACATGGTCTCATGATATCCGGCCAGCGCACAGACCAGAGCCAGCAGCGTCGATTCGGGCAGATGGAAGTTCGTGATCAGCGCATCGACGCAGCGAAACGGAAAGCCGGGCTGAATGAGCAGATCGGTCGCCCCGCGATAGGCCCGCAGGTCGCCGTCGCGGGCCGCGGTCTCCAGCGAGCGCACGACGGTGGTGCCGACCGCGACGACACGCCCGCCCCGCTCCCGGGTCGCCCGCACCTGTTCGACGAGGCGCTCATTCACCTCACATTCCTCGCTGTGCATCGGATGGTCATTCAGATCGTCGACCCGCAAGGGCTGGAACGTGCCGCTGCCGACGTGCAGCGTCACGAAACCTTGCTGCACGCCGAGTTCGGTCAGGGTCCGCAACACCGCATCGTCAAAATGCAGGCCGGCAGTCGGCGCGGCAACGGCGCCGGGCCGGTGGCCATAGACCGTCTGGTAGCGCGTCGCATCGGCCGGTTGATCGGCGCGTTCGATGTACGGTGGCAAGGGAATATGGCCGATCGCATCGAGCACCTCGGACACCGTCTGGCCCGCCGCAAACTCGAGCAGGAACCGTTGATCCTCGCGCGCGACGACCTTGGCCGAGTGGCCTCCGTCGAGCAGGATCGTGAACTCGCTCCGCGGAATCTTGCTGGCGCGTAGCATCGCCAGCGCGCGCTGATCCGACAGGATCCGCTCCACCAGCACTTCAACCTGTCCCCCGGTCGGTTTGCGGCCGAACAGGCGCGCGCGGATCACCCGGGTGTCATTGAAGACCAGCAGGTCTTCGGGGCACAGCAAACTCGGGACATCGCGGAACATCCGGTCCTGCACGCTTCCGGTCGCGCCGTCCAGCACCAACAGGCGGCTGGCACTACGCTCGGACAAAGGCTCCTGGGCAATCAGGTGTTTGGGGAGTTCGTAATGGAGATCTCTTCTCCGCATGGCGGGTTTGAATGGTTATGGGCGATAGACAAGGCGCATCTGGCGCGCCGGGACTTAATTTTCTATACTACCGCGCTGACACGCCGGGGTGGCGAAACTGGTAGACGCGCCAGACTCAAAATCTGGTTGGGGAAACTCAGTGTCGGTTCGATTCCGACCCTCGGCACCAAATAAGAAAAAAAGGACTTGCGAGGAATCGCCGGTCCTTTTTTTTGGCCCCGCCCGCCCGGTGGCCAACATGCCCGTCACCGCAATCCCAACCCACGGTCATCCATGAAGCTAGAGAAATCATCCCGTTTCAGCCCCTGCCCCGGCCCGCTAGTCACCGTGATCCTAGACGGCGTGGGCATTTCGCCGCGTGAGGACGGGGATGCCGTCAAGTCCGCGCGCACGCCGACGCTGGACCGGCTGATGGCGACGTATCCGACGACCGCGCTGCGCGCCCACGGCACCGCTGTCGGCATGCCCAGCGACGAGGACATGGGCAACAGCGAGGTCGGCCACAACGCCTTCGGTGCCGGCCGCGTGTTCGCGCAGGGCGCCAAGCTGGTGGCCGAGTCGATCGCCAGCGGCAGCCTGTGGCACGGACAGGCCTGGGCGGACGTCATCGGCGCCGCGCAGAGCGGTGGTACGCTCCACTTCCTGGGACTGTTCTCGGACGGCAATGTCCATTCGCACATCGACCATCTGAAGGCGATGCTGGTCCGGGCCAAGGAAGAAGGCGTCAAACGGGTCCGCATCCACATCCTGCTGGACGGCCGCGACGTCGGCGAGACCTCCGCGCTGGACTATGTCGATCCGTTCGAGCTGTTTCTGGCCGGCCTGCGTGACGACGGTTTCGACGTGGCAATCGCGTCCGGCGGTGGTCGCATGCAGATCACGATGGACCGCTACGAAGCGGACTGGTCCATGGTCGCGCGCGGCTGGGCGATTCATGTACGTGGCGAGGGGCGCGCCTTTGCCAGCGCCCGTGAGGCCATCGAGACGTACCGCAACGAAGCCGCGGTAATCGACCAGGATCTGCCCGGCTTCGTGATTGCGGCCGACGGCAAGCCGCTGGGCCCTATAGTCGACGGTGACGCGGTGGTGCTTTTCAATTTCCGTGGCGACCGGGCGATCGAAATCTCGCGGGCGTTCACCGAAGAGCATCTTGCGGCCTTCGATCGCGACACCGTACCACGAGTGACCTATGCCGGCATGATGCAGTATGACGGCGACACCAAGATGCCGGCGCGCTTCCTGGTCGAGCCGCCGGCGATCGACCGCACGCTGGGCGAATATCTGGCTCGCAACGGCATCAGCCAGTATGCCATCAGCGAAACCCAGAAGTACGGCCACGTCACCTACTTCTGGAATGGCAACCGGTCCGGCAAGTTCGATGAGGCGACCGAGACCTACGTCGAGATCCCGAGCGATGTCGTGCCGTTCGAGCAGCGGCCCTGGATGAAATGTGCCGAGATCACCGACGCGCTGATCGAGGCCGTCCAGAGCAAACATTACCGCTACCTTCGCGTCAACTACGCGAACGGCGACATGGTCGGGCACACCGGCAACTTCGAGGCCGCCGTGACCGCAATGCAGGGCCTCGATCTCCAACTGGCGCGCTTGATTCCGGCCGTCCTTGCCGTGAATGGCACCGTGATCATCACCGCCGACCACGGGAATGCCGACGAGATGTACGAACTCGACAAGAAAGGGAACGTCAAGCGCGATGCCAACGGCCGCACGAAGGCCAAGACTTCGCACACGCTGAACCCGGTGCCCTTCGTGCTGATCTCGGCGGCCAGCCACCCGGGCTATGCCCTGCGCGACGATCTGGCGGCACCCGGTCTGTCGAACGTTGCCGCAACGATACTGAACCTGCTCGGTTTCGAAGCGCCGGCAGACTATGATCCGAGCCTGATCAAGCCGGTGTAGACCAGCGACTGTTTTGTCTATATCGGGAGTGTGATCCGGCGCTGCCGGCGTTATCATGGACGACATATGGAAACACCCCGCTGGCAGCTGATCCCATGAAGTACAAGGACTATTACAAGGTCATGGGCCTCGAGCGGACGGCGACGGCGGAGGACATCAAGAAAACCTACCGCAAGCTGGCTCGCAAGTACCATCCGGACGTCTCGAAGGAAGCCAACGCCGAGGAGAAATTCAAGGAAGTCGCCGAGGCCTACGAAGTTCTCAAGGACCCGGAAAAGCGAGCCGCCTACGACCAATTAGGCAGTCATCAACCCGGCCAGGATTTCCGCCCGCCCCCGGGATGGGAACAGCAGTTCAGCGAGCGCGATTTTTCGTTCGACGGCATCGACCTCTCGGATCTATTCGCGGCCTTCGGCGGAGCGCGCCCTCGCGGAGCTGCCAGCGGTGGCCGCCACCCCATCCCCGGCGAAGACTACGAGGTCAATGTCAAGATCACGCTGCAACAGGCCTGCGATGGCAGCGAGCTGGACCTGCGGCTGGAACTTCCCGAGTACGATACCCACGGCTTCGCACACCGGGTGCCACATACGGTCAAAGCCCGCATTCCAAAGGGCGCAACCGAAGGGCAGCGGCTGCGCCTCTCGGGCAAGGGCGGCAAAGGACTGAACGGCGGTCGCGCTGGCAACCTCTACCTGAACATCTCGCTGGAACCGCATCCGCTCTTCCGTGTCAGCGGCCACGATCTATACCTGGATCTTCCGCTGACTCCCTGGGAAGCCGTGCTTGGCACGACCGTCCAGGTACCCACCCTTAAAGGGGATGTGCGGCTCAAGATACCGTCCGGCACCACCGGTGGACAACGACTGCGCGTGGCCCACAGGGGTCTCCCCAAACCTCATGAAGGTGCGGGCGACCTGTTCGCGATCGTGCAAATCGCGGTACCGACGACGGTCAGCGACGACGAGCGGAAGCTGTTCGAAGCGCTGGCCGAGAAATCACAGTTCGATCCGCGCCGCCATTTCGAACGGAGGTAGGCCATGTCGGAAGGACCAGCAGATTCCCTGTGGCTGCACCACTATCGCATGTGCTCCCTGACCGAGGTCGTCGAACTCTCGGGATTGACCGAATCCGAACTGCGCGAGTGGGTCGAGGCCGGCATTCTCGATCCTGCCGACCCGCAGGTCGAACCCTGGTCGTTCCGGGCCGACTGCCTCGTAACACTGCGCACGGCCTGCCGTCTACGCCAGGATTTCGATCTGGATACGCACAGCGTCGCCCTGATGGTGACCCTGTTGGACCGAGTGCATGCGCTCGAGGCGGAGGTTCGCGAGTTGCGCGCGCAGTTACCGCAGACTCATCGCTGACCCCCGACGCTGCGGTGCGACCGATGGTTTATTCGTCTCCGCCGCGCACTTACGGGGCAGGGTGCCGAGTCGCAGGGGATGAACGATAAACCAGGAGAAAGACGACCGGGAGCCACTAAGCCAGGGGCAAGGGCCTCGATCCGGTCTTGACGGTGCGGAGGATCGATGACGAAATGCGGCGCGCCTGTTGGTTACCTGCAGAGGGTGCAGGTGCAGGCAGAGGTGCTGCGTCATCCAGGCGCGGTGGCTGTCTGCAAGGGGCTGCCGCCTTGTTATGGCGAGGGAAGGCGTGGCTCAGCCACTGCCACGGCGGGAAGTGGGATTCAGAGGAAACAACGGTGAAAGTAGTACTTTTTTGCGGCGGGCTCGGAACACGGCTTCGGGAGCATTCGGATACTATCCCCAAACCCCTGGTCAACATCGGCTACCGGCCGATCATCTGGCACCTGATGCGGTATTACGCTCACTATGGCCACAATGATTTCATCCTCTGCCTTGGCTACCGTGGCGACCTGATCCGGAAGTTCTTTCTGACCTACAACGAGTGCATGTCGAATGACTTCGTGATGTCGGAAGGAGGTAAGAAGATCGAACTGCAGTCCAGCGACATCGACGACTGGCGCATCACCTTTGTCGATACCGGGATGCATGCGAATATCGGGCAGCGCCTGTTGCGGGTCCGGAGATACCTCGAGGGCGAAGAGATGTTCCTTGCGAACTACTCCGACGGACTCTCGGATCTTCCGCTTGATCGGCACATCGCTGATTTTCAGGCACGCGGAGTCATCGCCGGATTTCTGTCGGTGCGGCCATCACAAAGTTATCACGCCATCCGGACTGACCCGCAAGGCTTCGTGACCGAACTGGAGCCGGTCAGCGAATCGGACCATTGGGTGAACGGCGGCTTTTTCTGTCTGCGTCCGCAGGTATTCGACTACATCCAGGAAGGCGAGGAACTCGTGGAAGAACCCTTCCACCGCCTGATTGCCAAGAAGCAGTTGTGGGCACCCCGTCATCAGGGGTTCTGGGCATCGATGGATACCTTGAAGGACAAGATCACCTTCGATCGTCGCGACGCCCGCGGCGATTGCCCGTGGGCGGTCTGGAACTCCTGAGCACTGGCCTGCGGCCGATGTCCCGCCCGGAATCTAGTCCGGCCGGGAAAGGCCCGATGCGAGTTCCGTCACTCGCATCGGGCCACCGCTCAGGTCATCCGCCCCATCATCAACAGCACGATTCCGGGTAGCAATACGGCCGGCCCCCACCAGTTCCCAACCACCGTAGCGATCACGCCCGCCGCCAGCAGCAGGATGCCGACGGCCTGGAACTTGCCGCCGATCCCGGCGATCAGCCGACGCCCGCCCTCGGACTGCGCTCCAGAGGCCCCGCCACATTTGGGGCATTCGACCGCCTTGTCGGATATCTCGGCCCCACATTCGGGACATGCGATCAGTGCCATAACCTTTCCCCTCCCCTTTTTTGCGGATCGAGCGCTACGCGGCGCTCGTCTCTTGGTTTTGTATTCGACGGGCGGATGGCAGATCCAGAAACAGGCCAAACCGAACGTCGTTGTCGCCGGGTGAGTTTGCCGCAGGCCGCGACTCCGCTCCGGACCGGCGGAGCGTATCATGGCGCGGCCCTTCGTTTCGAGACGAACGGAGAAAACCCGCGGACGATGCGCGGCGCCCGGACGCTCCGAACGGTTCCCGCAGGTCTAGGGGAGGAAGTAGAACGCAATCGCCAGAATCACATACACAGCGAGCAACTGGACGCCTTCCATCCAGTTCGACTCACCGTCCATGGCGATGACCAGCACGACCCACGATGACAACACCACGGCGACCGTCTCGAAAGTCGTGAAGACCAGGTCCATCGGCTGGCCGATCAAGTAGCCGGTGAAAACCAGCACCGGCGCAACGAACAGTGCGATCTGGATGCTCGACCCGATCGCGATATTGATGGCCAGGTCCATCTGGTTTTTAGCGGCCATCAGCACCGCGGTGCTGTGCTCGGCCGCGTTGCCGACGATCGCGACGAGCACCACGCCGATGAACACATCGGTCATTCCCAGCGCGCGCGCGGTGTGCTCCACGGCGCCCACCAGGAATTCGCTCATGACGGCCACGACCATCGTTGCGAGCAACAGGACGATCAGCGATTTTTTCTGGCTCCACGTTTCCATACCGAGGGCTTCGTCGCCAGCCTGAGTGGCTTCGCCGACATACAGGTGCCGATGCGTGCCCAGAGAGAAGATCAGGCTCAGGATGTAGCTGATGAACAGGACCGCCGCAATCTCCAGGCTCAGTTCGCGCTCGTGAGCCGCGGGATGACCAGCAACCACCATATGAAAGATGGCCGGCACCACCAACCCGATCGTGCTGAGCGACAGCAGCGTCACGCCGACGCTGGCAGCCGTCCGGTTGAAATACTGGGTCTGGTGCTTGAGCCCACCGACCACGACCGCCCCGCCCAACACCAGCAACGCGTTGCCGATAATTGACCCGGTGATGGAGGCCTTGACCACATCGATCAAGCCGGCCTTCAATGCCATGAAGCCGATGATCAACTCCGCCGCGTTCCCGAACGTCGCATTCAGCAGTCCGCCCAGCCCCGCACCGACATGCTCTGCCAGATGTTCGGTGGCCTTGCCCATCAAACCGGCCAAAGGGATGATCGCAAGTCCCGACATCGAAAAAATCCAGACCGGATCGGCGTGCAGGAATTCCAATACGATACTGATCGGTACAAAGATCAGCATGACCGACAGGGGCTCCACGTCCCAGGTTCCGATTCGCATTATTTTGGTACTCAAGAATGATCGTTCAGCCACCCTGGCTCTGGCCGGGCGCGGTCGGTCGCGTGCCTCTGCTCCGGGGTATCCAAGCCGCACTCCGTCGAAGGAGCGGAAAGGGTTCGACGCGCCGGCGCGGCACGACAGGCGGGCATCGCGTGGTGGGGGGAGATGGCTGCGACCGGTCACACCGTGGGGCGCCGCGAACAACGCAGGCCGGCCATGCACAGCCTGGCTGCATTATCGCCGAGCCCCGAAGCAAACGCGACGCGGTCAGCACGCCGTCATCGCGGCGGTTTGTGAAAATCCGGATTCTCCATGCGCTCGACCGCTGCGGCGACCGGTGCCAGTGAAATTACCACGCTGATCGCAGCGGCACCGAGAGCGGTCGCCAGCGCCTCGGTCCACGGCCCGCCAAACCCAGAGGGATGGGCCAGCCGATCGGCCATCAGCGTGCCCAGAAAGGAAATGAGCGCAAACGACACAATGGGGTTATAGCGTCGGAACAGCGGCGTGAAGCTGACGAGAACGGCCAAGGCACCGGCCAGCGCCCCGGTCATCAGGGCCACAGTCCAGTGCTTCAGCGTGACGGTCGAAAAGTCGCCCTGAGTCATGGCCGTGAGGCACGCAATAGTCGACTGCCCCAGATGGCGACCGAAGATCGCGACCTTGATCATGATGCTGTTCCACATGGAGGCGCTCCTTGTACCGTTAATGTGTCGCGCGCGCTACGCAGTTGCCTGCCCTGACTGATGCGGCGCTTCCTGCGATAGCGGGCTGTATCGGCTGACCACACCCACGGAGCCAGTCACTCAGCGTAAGCTTAGGTCGCCGCGATATCCGCGAGAATCTTATCCCGAACGAGCTGTCCGGACAGCGTGACCATCGGCATACCGCCGCCCGGGTTCACGCTGCCGCCGACGAAATAAAGATTCCGATATGTCCCGCTGCGCTGCGGCGCCTTGAAACCCAGATTCGTGAAGCGGTCGCTGACCACGCCGTAGATCGCGCCCTGATTGGAATAGTACTTGGCCTGAATGTCGAGCGGAGTCCAGCTCTCCTCGCAGACGATATGCCGGCGGAGATCGGTCAAGCCCATGCGCTCCAGTTTCGTCAGAACGCGCTCGCGAAATGCCAGATAATTCTGTTGCGTGAGGGGTTGGCGCTCATCGATATGCGGGATGTGCGGCAGCGCCTTGATGACTTCGCAACCGGCCGGCGCCTGCCCGGGATCGGACTTACACGGTGCCACCAGATAAATCGTCGGATCTTCGGACAACTGCCGGGTGCGGAACACGGCGTCGAAATGTGCCTTCGAGTTCCGCGAGTAGAGGAAGTTGTGGTGAGCCAGTTGCGGGTACTGCCGATCGACCCCCAGATGCAGGACCAGACCCGAGCAGGTCGGCGCGAACTTTCGCAGAGGACGCAGCGCCGCCTCGTCGGCCTTGAGCAAGCGCCGCAACGCCGGAATGACCTCCATATTCGAAACGACGATGTCGGCCGGGAGTCGCTCCCCGGCCGCGGTCAGCACCGCACTTACTCGACTGCCATCCCGCTGCACCTCGACGATTTCGGTGTTCAGCTGGACCTTGACACCCAGTTCCCGCGCCAGCCGCTCCAGGCCGACCGCCAGGTTGTACATGCCCCCGTTCACGTACCAGAGGCCGTAACCGAACTGGATATGCGGCAACAGGTTCATCAGGGCCGGAGAGCGGTAAGGCGATGAGCCGACATACTTGATGAAATAGTTCAGCGTGTCGACGAGCTTCTCGTTGGTGACGAACCGTCGGACGCCCTGGTCCATCGAACGGAACACATCGAAACCCAGCAGACTCCGCACCGGGCCATACCACTTCAGGAGTTCCCAGAATGAATCGAGGCCCTTCGCGAAATAGCCCTCTTCGGTGATCGCACAGAGCTTGCGCGAATACTCCAGGAAACGGTAGAAACCGGCCGCATCCTCCGGCGCGACGCGGGCCAGCTCGGCGTCCATCGCGGCGCGGTCAGGCGTCAGGTCGAATACCGTCCCGTCCTCGAAGAAATTGCGCCAATGCGGCATCACCGGGGACAGGCTCACGTAATCGGACATCTTCCGTCCGGCCCGCGTGAACAAGGCCTCGAAGATGTGGGGCATGGTCAGGATCGACGGCCCCAGATCGAATGTGAACCCCTCCTTGCGCAGCACGTTCAGCTTGCCGCCCAGCTTGTCGTTCTTTTCGACGATCGTGACGGCAAAGCCCTCGGTCGCCAGCGATATCGCCGCCGACAACCCGCCGAGCCCGCCCCCGATCACCACCACCTGTTTGCCATCGCTTGCTGACATGAGACTCCTGTTGCGCAGACACCGGCGAGGCGGCTAACCGCCCTTGTTCAACTTCTGCCGGAGATTGAATGTGAAGAACTCGCGAAAGCTCTTGAGCGCCGACCAGTTGCGCACGAAACGCCGCGGCAGGCTACCCTCACCGAACACGAAGTCCATGAAGCCGCGGAGATCGCGGTAGCGCTCCGCCGAGTACGGAAACCAGTTCGGCTCGCGCGGCATGCGCCCGGTGTTGACGAGCACGGAGACCGGCTGCGTAAAGCTGAGCAAACCCTCGGCACCGTGCGAACGTCCGAAGCCGCTGTGCCGAACGCCGCCGAAGGGCAAGCCCGGGTGCCCCGCGTTCTTGATGACGTCGTTGACGGCGCAGCCCCCGACCGCGAGGCGGGAGGCGAGGCGCCGTCCCTTGGCGAGATCGGTCGTCCAGACGCTGCCGTTGAGGCCGAACGGCGTGTCGTTCGCGAGACGAACAGCC
This sequence comes from Methylolobus aquaticus, assembly GCF_054172105.1. Taxonomy (NCBI): domain Bacteria; kingdom Pseudomonadati; phylum Pseudomonadota; class Gammaproteobacteria; order Methylococcales; family Methylococcaceae; genus Methylolobus; species Methylolobus aquaticus. The sequence continues at coordinate 247,263 of NZ_JBSYXP010000008.1, read as the reverse complement.
TCATCTTCGTCGTCGAACGGCATGACCGCCAACAGCGGCCCGAAGGTCTCCTCGCGCATCACCTGCATCGAATGGTCGACATCCCACAGCACCACCGGATGGACGAAATCACCCTCCCGCTGCCAGGGTCCGGAGGCCTGTGCGCCTCTCGCCAAGGCATCGCGATAGTGCGCTTCGACGATCTCGATCTGCCGGGGCGAGGTCATCCGACCGAGGTCGCTGTCGCCGTCAGTCCCGACGCGCAATGCCCGCGTCGCGGCAACCACGTCCTGCACAAAACGCGGATAGATCGGCCTCTCGACATAGAGACGCTCGACCGCGATGCACATCTGGCCGCTGTTCGCGAAGGCGCCGTAGACCGCCGCGCGCACGGCACGTTCCCAGGGCGCATCGGCACAGACGATCATCGCATCCTTGCCCCCCAACTCCAGGATTACCGGCTTGCCATTGCGGGCCGCCAGCGCCATGACCGCGCGCCCCGCCTCCCCGCCACCCGTGAAGAAGATCAGATCAGGGCCGGCGGCAACCAGGGCCTGCCCGGCTGCGCCATCGCCCTCGAGTACCGTCAAGGCCCCACCAATCTCCGGCACCTGCCGCAACAGGTCGGCAATCAGCGCCGCAACCGACCCGCATAGTTCGGAGGGCTTCAGACACACGGTATTGCCTGCCAGCAGCGCCGTCGCCGCGGGAATCAGCGACAACTGAAAGGGAAAGTTCCACGGCGAAATCACGGCGACCGCACCGAACGGCCGCCGCTCTACGTACGCGCTGGCAAAGGGATAGGCGAGCGCCGAGGTCGGCACGGACTGAGTTCGAAGCAGCCGAGCGGCTTCCTTCTCGTAGTACCGCAGCATTTCGAGCGTCGGGTAGATTTCCCCGAGCAGGGCCTCCGTCGGCACCTTGCCGGTATCGCGGCAGACGATCTGGACGATCTCGTCACTCCGCTGCTGGATGACGCGGCGCAAGGTGGCCAGGGCTGCCGCGCGAGCAGCAACGGACCGGGATGACCAATCCGGAAAGGCCGCGCGCGCCGCGACGAGGCACTCCTGAGCGCGCCGCGCGGGATCGTTAACAGCCACGACGGAGTCCGGCGTCCAGCGGCGTGCTCATGCCGGGGTCAAGCGCCCGCCTCGTCCAGCAACGGAGCCGGCTGCGGATATGGAATGCCGAACTGGCGGCAGATCAGGTTCGAGGAAAGCTGCGCGGACACGTAGATCGTCGGCAGGCCACTCCCGGGGTGCGTGCCACCGCCCACGAGATAGCAGTTATCCAGTTCCTCGAACTTGTTGCGCGGCCGCAGGTAGAGCAGTTGGGAAAACTTGTGGGACAGGTTGAAGGTCGCGCCCTGATAGATGTTCTGGGCACCTTCCCAATCACCGGGGCTGATCATCCGTTCCACCTCGATCTGGTCGCGGAGATCCGCAAAGCCGGTCCGCTGAATGACCGTGTCGAGCAGGCGATCGCGGAAAGCGGACTTCTCCGCCTGCCAGTCGATCCCACTGCTATTGTTCGGAACCGGCGCCAGGATATACAGCGTCGACTTGCCCGAAGGCGCCAGCGTCGGGTCGGTGACCGAAGCATTCTGGACGTAGATGGACATGTCGTCGGACAGCTTCTTGTCGCGAAATATGTCCCTGATGTTCGTCTGATAATCCCCGGCGAACAGGACGTTGTGGTGCTGCAGCGGGTAATGCTTCTTGACGCCAAGGTAAAGCATGAAGGTGGAGCACGAAAATTCGCGCTTTTCGAGTTTGTCCGGGCGGTATTTCTTCAACACGCCCGGCGGTACCAGACGTGACATCGCGTAGCCGAAATCCGCATTGACGACGACCGAGTCGGCAGCAATCCGCTCGCCGTCCTCCAACACGACGCCCTTGACCCGGCGTCCGTCGAGGTCCAGCGAGCGCACCGCGGTATTCGTCAGGATGGCGCCGCCATTCTCCCGGACCACAGTGGCCATGGCCTCGGAGATCCGGTTGAGCCCACCCATGACATGATGGATGCCGTAACGGTGTTCCACGAAGGGCAGCATCGTGAACAACGCGGGGCATTCCCACGGCGACATGCCGAGGTATTTCGACTGGAACGAAAACGCGAGGCGCAGTTTCTCATCGCCGAAATACCGTCCCAGGTTCTTGAAAACACTGTTCGGCAGGGCCAGGTAGGGCACCGCGCGCAGCAGGTCCCACGACAGGAAGCGCCTGAAACTGGTGTAGTCGCGCTGGATACAAGGGTAGAGCCGTTTGAAGCGTTGCTCCTCCTGCGCCAGGAAGGCATCGAGACCGGCATCGCCCTCCGGGAAAACCCGCCGCAGTTCGCGCCGCATCGCTTCGCGATCCGACGACACCAGCAACTCGCGGTCGTCGTATTGCAGGCGGTACATCGGGTCCAGCTGAACCGTCTCCAGATAGTCTTCGATCCGTCGGCCGGCTTCCCGGAACATAGCATCCAGCACGAACTTCATCATCAGAAAGGTCGGCCCGGTATCGAAGGTGTAGCCGTCGACATGGATCGGGCGGTTGCGCCCACCGACGGCGGATTCCTTTTCGACCACGGTGACATTGAAGCCACGCTGCGACAGGATCATTCCCGCGCACAAGCCTCCGGGACCCGCCCCGACGATGACGATATCTTTGGTCTTCGACATGATGAAAAAGTGAGGTAGCTAGAACGAGCAGTGGCTAGCGGCGTCGTGCCCTACATTCAGCCCGCCGATACAAATGGCATTCGGGTAACCCCCGCCGTAAGCGCGGCGGAAAATCACAGTTCCAGAGGATTGCAGGAAAGGGGAAATCGCTTCGCACCCGGGGTCATCGCGCGTTATGCCGGGTAGGTGCTGCCGCAGCGATGGCACGGCAGCCTTCCGACAAGTCCAAATTCTGAGAACGCTGTCGATGCTCCGACAATCCGTCCGAGGTTTTGTTTCCGCAGGCGCGCCCGCCCGGACCAAACGTATGGCCCGGGCGGGCAGCGGCTAGACTGCATAGGCCTTGCGGTAGTAGGGCCACGTTTCCACATGCAGATACCGCCGTATCGGAGATTTGATCACCGACACGCACAGCGCGATCGAGAACAGGCACCAAACCGCCGCGTATTCGTTCGGATCGCGGGTCAGGATGTCCGAGATCAGCGGCCCCACGAGATAATGGAATCCCACGAAGCGCCAGGAACCGTAGAGGATCGGCATCCAGAACGCCGTCACGATGTACGTCACGCCGTGCAACCCATAGCGGAAACCGATCGCATTTTCGGGCGAGTCAGATAGGAGGCCGTTCAGCGGCAACTGCCACGCGATGTGCCAATCTCCCGACACCGAGCAGGCCTGAGTGCCGCAGAAGCCCTCCCAGCCAACGATGCAGTTACCCGCCCAGGCCATCGGATACATCTTGACAAGCATGGCGAGGGCGCCGACCGCGCAGATCGAGTAGACGACGGTGCTGATGCGCTGTTTGACCTCCTGCGGAATGAAATACATCGCCACCATGTTCACGAAGAAGGGTTGGAAAGCGATGTGGATATAGCCGAACAAGGTCAGTATCTGGTTCGGAGGCGCATCGCACTGATCGATGTAGACGTATGTTGCGGCCTGCAGCAATTCCATGCAGGCGAAGTACGTCAGCGGGATCCACAGTTCCTTGGACTCGCCCTTGTACGCGACATAGGTCGCGGTTCCGAAGCCGATCGTGGCGAGGACCGCCGACGCTTCTCCACTCCAACACATACCGTTTCCTCCCGAGAATGCTTGAATCTAGGTATTCGTGATTATTTCTGACGCAGACGGGCGCCGGGCAAGGATAACATCCGGCCTCCCGCCCTTGCCGAACGCCGCCGGCGGTGATCAACCGACATCGAACGTCCGATAAGTCTTCATGCCTCCGGACAGGATCTTCACCTGCAGGCCGGACTGCATCAGCGCCCGCAACCCGAAGTAGGCACGCTGCCCGACCCCGCAGACCAGCCAGCACTCCCGATCGTGCGGCAGTTCCGCAAGGCGCTCACGCAACTCCTCCAGCGGCAGGTTTACGGCCCCCGGCACGTGTTCCTGCGCAAATTCATCGCGGCTGCGAACGTCGACCACCAGGGCTGAGGTGCCCGGCAGATCCTCCCAGCGCGCAAGCGGCAGATCGCCCCGAACGTGGTTGGCGGCGATCATGCCGGCGATGTTGACGGGGTCCTTGGCTCCGCCGTACTGAGGCGCGTAGCACAACTCGGCCTCTTCGAGATCGAACACGGTACCGCCCATCTGCAGAGCCATGGCGATCACATCGATGCGCCGGGCGACATCGGCTTCGCCGACGGCCTGAGCACCCAACAACCGGCCGTCGGTCGGCGCGAACAACAGTTTCAGGTGAATGGGCTTGGCGTCCGGAAAATACGAGGCGTGATTGCCGGGGTGCAGGTAGACCTTCTGGTAATCGGTCTGCCCGGCAGCCAGCAAGGCTTTCTCGGTCGCGCCGGTCGCAGCCACCGTGAGACCGAACGCACCGCAAACGGCTGTGCCTTGAATGCCGCGAAAACGCATCGGCGAGCGCTTCAGGCAGTCAGGATCGCCGAGCCCTCGCAGTACCGAAGATGCCGCGATGCGTCCCTGCCGGTTCGCCGGCCCCGCCAGCGGTACCGGCTGGTTGACCCCGGTGACGATGTCCGGACTGCCGACGACGTCCCCCACCGCCCAGATGTGCGCATCGCTGGTCTGCATGAACTCGTCGACGACGATCTCGCCCCGCTCGCCGAGCCGCAGCCCCGCCTCGGCGGCCAGCGTCGACGCCGGCCGGACACCGATGCCCAGGATGGCCAGATCGGTCGCAATGGCCTGGCCCGCCGATGTTTCGACCCGCAGCCCACCGCCCGGCGCTTCCTCAAAGGCGCTGACGCTTTGTCCCAACAGCAGCCGCACCCCTTGCTGCTCAAGGCGCTCCGCCACGTACACCGCCATCTCGGCGTCGAGCACCGGCAAGATCTGCGGTGCCAGCTCGACGAGCGTCACCTGAAGCCCGCGATGAACGAGATTCTCTGCCATCTCGAGGCCGATCATCCCGCCGCCCACCACGACCGCGCGCTGTGCGCTCTCGACCGCGGCACGGATCTTCCGGCTGTCGGGGATGGTTCTGAGCACATGAACCCCGGGCAGGTCGATACCGGGCAGTGGCGGCCGAATCGCCTGAGCTCCGGTCGACAGAACCAGTGCATCGTAAGCCTCTTCGCGCCGGGCACCGGTGCGCAGATCCCGCACCTCGATCACGCGGCGCAGCGGATCGACATGCGTCACCTCATGCTCGAGATGCACATCGATGTTGAAGCGGTCCCGGAACAGCTCGGGCGTCGCGATCAGCAGCTTTTCCTCGGCCTTGATCACGTTGCCCACATAATACGGTAGGCCGCAGTTCGCGAAGGAAACGTAAGGCCCCTTGTCGTAGATGACGATCTCGCACCGCTCGCAAAGCCGCCGCGCACGGGTCGCGCATGACGCGCCTCCGGCCACTCCGCCGACGATCAGGATACGCTTCCTCGTTGAGCTTGCCATGACTTCTCCGTGAACTCCCGTTGACTGGCGCCGCAAAGTCGCTGGGACCAACGCCGGCTGCACCTAATGCGGCAGCGCGATCGCGGCAGCGGGACCCGGGTGCGCCGAGCCGCCATCCCGTTCGAGATCGTGCACCAGCGACTGCGCCGTCAGAATGAGGGCCACGCCGGCTGCGATGAACACGATCTGCTGCACGGTCTCAATACCGCGCGTCTTGCGGTGCAGCGAGGGTATCAGGTCCGCCACTGCGACGTAGATGAAACTCGACGCGGCGATGGCCAGGAAGTACGGCAGGCTGTCGTGCATCGATTCGAGGCCAAGATACGCCAGCACCCCGCCCACCACTGCGCCGAGGCTGGACAGCAGGTTGTACATGAAGGCCCTGGCGGGCGGATAGCCGCTTTGCAGCAGGATTGCAAAGTCACCGACCTCCTGTGGTATCTCGTGGGCCGCCACGGCCAGACTGGTCACGACGCCGAGTTGGATGTCGACGAGGAAGGCCGCGCCGATCAGGACGCCATCCACCAGATTGTGGATGCCGTCCCCGAGCACGATCAAGGTACCGGCCGGCTGATGGAAGTGCGCTTCCGAATGCACGTGGCACTCGCTGGCGTGACAATGACGCCAGATCAGGAGTTTCTCCAGCAGGAAAAAGCCCATCAACCCGGCCAGCACCGTCGCGAACAGCCCGCCCACGCGCTCCGGTCCCACCCTCTCGACTGCATCGGGCAATAGGTCCAGCAGGGCCACGGTCAGCAAGGCACCGAGCGCGAAACTGACGCCATGCGGGACGATGTCGGGATGACGGTGATGGGGGATCAGGAGCAGCATCGATGCCGCCGCAACGCTCAGCACCCCGCCCAGCAGCGTAAAGGCCACGATCCAGATCAGCATCCCGCCACCGCCCCGCATGCGGGAGTGCGCTGCCCTACACGCGCCATATCAGCGTTGCCATACGCCCCGTGATGCCATCCCGCCGGAACGAAAAGAAGCGGTCCGGATCGCTGTAGGTGCAGTGCCCGCCGCCGTAGCAATCGTCAACGCCGACGGTGTGCAGCTGCCGGCGGGCGATCGCGTAGATGTCGGCCAACCACTTGCCGTCACCAACGGCACGGAAAGCGCCAGCCAGCTCCGCATCGCCGGCAAGAAAAGTGTCGCGCACCTCGTCGCCGACCTCGAAGGCCTCCGGCCCGATGGCCGGTCCGAGCCACGCGATCAGGCGGCGCGTCCCCATTGCAGTGACGGTCGTTTCCAGGATGCCGGCCGCCAGACTTCGCCATCCGCCATGAACCGCCGCGACACAGCGTCCGTCCAAGGAACAAAGCAGTACCGGGAGGCAATCGGCCGTCATGACCGCACAGACCGGCCCAACGGCCGAGGTAAATGACCCGTCCGCCTCCGACCCTGTGCCGCCTTCCGCATCGACCACGCGGGAACCGTGCACCTGCCGGAGCCAGACCGGCTCCGAGGGCAAGGACAGTGCCTCACGCACCCGCTGCCGATTGCGCTGCACGACGTCGACGGCGTCACCGACGTGATCACCCAGATTGAGTCCCGCGTAGGGGCCCTGGCTGAACCCGCTGGTCCGCAGCAGGCTGGCGGCCCTCACGCCCGGCGGCACCGGCCATTCCGGTGTCAGCCAGAAGCTCATGCCCCCTCCCTCAATGCCGCCAGTAGGCTACGAAAATCCGCTGGCATCGGAGCGCACCATTCAAGCGACTCGCCGCTGGTGGGGTGCTGCAATCCAAGGCGTTCGGCATGCAGGGCCTGACGCCGGAAGCCGCGAAGCGCAATCGAAACCGCCTCGCTTGCGCCGGCCGGCAAGCGCAGCCGGCCGTAGACCGGATCGCCGACGAGTGGATGATGCAGATGGCTCATGTGGACGCGGATCTGGTGGGTGCGGCCGGTCTCCAGACTGACCCGCAACAAGGTGTGTTGGGACAAACGTTCTTCAACCCGAAAATGCGTGACGGAGGGTTTACCCGCATGGTGTACGGCAAAACGCTTGCGGTCGACCGGATGACGGCCGATGGGCTGATCCACGGTCCCGCCCGCGATGACCTCTCCCTGCACCAGGGCCAGGTATTGCCGCCGCGCTGTCCTGGCCTGGAGCTGCTCCACCAGCGACTTGTGCGCCGTCAGCGAGCGCGCAATCATCAGCAGTCCGCTGGTGTCCTTGTCGAGTCGATGCACGATACCGCAGCGCGGAAGCTTCGCCAATTCGGGCATCGCGTGCAGCAGTGCGTTCAACAGCGTGCCGCGATTATGGCCGGCGGCCGGATGGACGACGAGTCCGGCCGGCTTGTCGATAATGATCAGATCGGCATCCTGATGGACGATACGCAGAGGGAGATCTTCGGCGACATCGCCCACGGTCTCCTCGAGGTCTGTCCTGAGGGCCACGACTTCGCCACCGACGATGCGCTGCCGCGGCGCCACCTGGGCGCCGTTCAGCAGAGCACACCCGTTGCGGATCCAGCTCTGGAGCCGGCTGCGGGAGTACGCGGGAAACAGCTCGGTCAATGCCTGATCGAAACGCATGCCGGCCAGACGATCCGGGATCGCTACGACCTGGTCTGCCCCTGGCGGCGCTGAAGCATCAGTCATGATTGTCGGTATAATCCCGAATCCCGGTCCAGAACGACTTTTCCCGCATGGTTTCCTCGCGTTCACGATCCAGGATCGCCGACTATCTGAGGCGCCTGGGTGTTTTGCTGCTGTTCGCTTCACTGTCCGCGTGCTCGGTCACCAAGGACTTCTCGTCCCTGATGAATATGTTCTCGGGTGACGATGATGAGGCGGCGCAAGACGAATTCTCGGCCTACACGGAAGAGCAGTTCGCCGAGGAGGCAAAAATCGCCCTCGACGAAGAGAGGTGGACCAAGGCCATCCAATTATACGAGAAACTGGAAGCGCGTTACCCATTCGGTCCGTATACCACACAAGCACAGATCAACATCGCCTACGCCTACTACAAAAACAATGAGCCCGACTCCGCGCTCGCCGCTGTCGACCGCTTCATCAAGCTGAACCCGGCGCATCCGAATGTCGACTATGCGTACTACCTGAAAGGCCTGATCAACTACAACCGTGGCCTGACCTTCGTCGATCGCTTCGTTCCGACCGATCCGTCCCAGCGCGACCCAGGTGCCGCGCGACTCGCCTTCCGCGACTTCGAGGAACTGGTCAACAAGTTTCCCAACAGCCGGTATGCGGAAGACTCGCGGAAGCGCATCACCGCATTGCGCAACAATCTCGCGATGTATGAGTTGCATGTGGCCGAATACTACATGCGCCGCGGCGCCTATCTTGCCGCATCGCGCCGCGGCGCGGAAATCCTGCGCAACTACCAGCGCACGCCGGCAGTGCCTGAAGCGCTCCAGATCATGGAAGCGGCCTACCGGAAGCTGGAGATGGACGATCTGGCCGACGACATCAGCCGAGTCTACGCCTTCAACTACGCCAACGGCGTCCCGACCGAGGCCGAGGGTCTCGAATACGAACCCGCGCTCGCCGAACGTGTGATGCGGACACTGGGCTTCGAATGAAGCCCGGGCGGTGTCCGTGCGACAGGCCGCGGGCACCGCACCCGGCGTCGCAATACCTGCCACTGCCCGCGATGGCGTTGTCCCCCGCGCGGCCTCGGCAAGCCTGAAGGAATAGAAAGCGGGTCATGGCCATCGACATTCTGCTGACCGCCCTCGTGACCTCAATCTCACCGATGCGATCCTCTATGCGCAGATCGAGCAGGACCGATACCGACGCATCTTCGCCGGCTTTCTCGGTCTGTCCGGCGTGCTGCATCGGCCGATCCCTGAGCTGACCCTGCCGTGAACGACGTCTTCCCTGCCCCCACAGCCATCGACGTCCTCTGCGTCGGGCACGCCTCGTTCGATCTGGTACTCACCGTGCCGCACCATCCGGATGCGGACGAAAAGCTCTTTGCGGATAGCCTGCTTGGCTGCGGCGGTGGGCCGGCCGCGAACGCTGCTGTCACGGCGGCCCGCCTGGGTTCACGCGCGGCCTTCGCCGGCTATCTCGGACAAGATCTTTACGGCTCCACGCATCTCGAGGAACTGCAGCACGCTCGTGTGGACACGCGGCTGGTGGTGCGCGGCAGCAGCCCGACACCGCTCTCGGTGGTTCTCGTGAAGCCGGACGGGCGCCGTGCCCTAGTCAACTACAAGGGCGGAACGGAGGCTCTCCGGGCTGATGCGATCGACTTCTCGCCTCTGGCACCCAGGGTCGTGCTGTTCGACGGCCACGAGCCCGACATCTCGACCCCACTGGCCACCGATATCCGGCGCGCCGGCGCGGCCATCACCGTGCTCGATGCCGGGTCGCTACATCGGGGAACGCAGGCGTTAATGGGACACGTCGACCACCTGGTCTGCTCCGAAAAATTCGCGGCGCAGTGGTTGCAGAAGGACGACCCCGCAGAGGCGCTCGGCCGGCTCGCGCAGGTCGCACCGGCGGTGGTCATCACGCTGGGGGAACGCGGCTTGATCTGGCGCATCGGCGGGGAGCAAGGTACGCTGAACGCGTTTGTGATACACGCGGTTGACACGACCGGTGCGGGCGATGCCTTCCACGGGGCATTCGCCGCCGGCCTGGCAGCGGGGCTCCCGTGGACAGAGTTGCTGCGCCTGGCCAGTGCCGCCGGCGCGCTGTGCTGTGAGCGCCTCGGTGCCCGGCCGGCGATACCGACTCAGGCCGAGGTGTCCGCGCTGCTGTCCCGCGGCACCGCTATCGGCTAGCAGACCGGCCCTATCCGCATGAGCGGACTCAGTGCTTTTTCTTGACGTGCCGCATCATGCGGCGACGACTGCGCACCTGTCTTTCCGTCAGTTCGTTCTTGCGGCCCTTGAAAGGGTTGAGCGAACTGCGGAAATCGAGGCGCACCGGCACGCTCTGCAAGTCCAGCGCGGCGCGAAAGGCGTTCATCAGGTAGCGGCGATAGGCACCGGGTAACTCGTCGGTCTGATTTCCGTGAATCACGATCGTCGGCGGGTTGTGCCCCCCCATGTGGGCCACCTTGAGCCGGATCCGGCGCCCCCTAACCAGCGGCGGCTGATGGTCGGCCTGGAACTCCTGCAGCAGGCGCGTCAACAGCGAGGTCGGAAAGGCCGCGACCACAGAGCGGTGAATCTGGTCGACCGCCTCGAGCAGGTGCCCAACGCCGGTGCCGTGCAGGGCCGAGATGAAATGCTTCTCGGCAAAATCAATGAAGGGCAGCTTGACGTCGATTTGCCGTCGCACGCGTTCCCGTTGATCCCCGGTCAGACCGTCCCACTTGTTCAGCGCGATCAGCAGACCACGCCCCATCTCGACGACGAGCCCGAGCAAGTTGGCATCCTGGTCAGTGACGCCTTCGCTGGCATCGACCAGGTAGATCACCACCTCAGCCTGCTCGACGGCTTTCAGCGCCTTGATCGCGCTGAATTTCTCGATGACCTCCGAGACCCTGGCACGGCGCCGCAGACCGGCGGTGTCGATCAGCACATAGGCCTTGCCGTCCTTTTCGAATGGTACGTCGATACTGTCTCGTGTCGTACCGGGCTGGTCGAAGACGACCACCCGCTGCTCACCGAGGATACGATTCACGAGCGTGGACTTGCCGACATTCGGACGGCCGACGACAGCAATCCGTATACCGGGCGGGCCGGATGCCTCGGCCTCGGCGTCTGCCGGTGGTAGCAACTCGTCCAGCCGGGACAGCAATGCCTCCATCCCGGAGCCATGCGCGGCGGCGATCGGCAGTGGCTCGCCCAGCCCGAGCCCATGGAAGTCAGCCGTCACGACGTCGCTACGCAAACCATCGACCTTATTCGCGACGACCACCAGCGGCTTGCCCATCCGGCGCAGTCGTTCGGAGAAGTACTGATCGCTGACGTTCAGGCCGGCGCGCGCATCGACCAGAAACAGGATGACATCGGCCTCCTGGAGCGCGGCATCGACCTGCCGCATGGACATCTCGTCGATGCCATCGGCCATCTCCACCATACCTCCGGTATCGACGACCAGGAAGCGACGTTCTCCCAGTTGCGCGCGGCCGTACCGTCGATCCCGGGTCAGGCCCGGGTAATCGGCGACCAGGGCATCGCGGCTGCGCGTCAGGACGTTGAACAGCGTCGACTTGCCGACATTCGGACGCCCGACCAGAGCGACAACTGGCAGGCCCATCAGTCGAGGCTCACTGCGGCAAGGGTGCCGCCGGAACTGTAGGCATACACGACATCGTCAAAAACCACTGGCGGGGCCTCGATCGGCGTGTCGTCGATCTGAATCCGGCCGGCGACGCTGCCATCCTCCTTGGACAGGAAATGCAGATAGCCCTCCATGTCGCCGACAACGAGCCAGTTTCGGACCGGGACCGGCGTGGTCAGCCGCCGCTGATGCAGGGCAGCCTGCTTCCACAGGTCGCCGCCGTTGCTGACGTCGAGTTGCCAGACGTCGCTGACGGGATCGGTCAGATAGAGAAACCGTCGGTCCGCCGACAGCCCGGTCGGCGTGGAAAGGTTCTCTCGCCGCCACAGCACCTCGCCATTGCTGAGCCCGACCGAGGCGATGCCGCCCTGGTAACCGGACACGTAGGCCGTGTCACCCTTGATGACCGGCGTCGAGTCGATGTCGACCAGCCGCTCGATCTCGGAACGGCCATGGGGGATCGCAATGACCGCTTCCCACTCCTGCTTGCCGTCTTCGAAGCGCAGCGCCATCAGCTTGCCGCTCGCGTAACCGTCCAGCACGAGGTCACCGGCGATGACCGGGGCGCCCCGGCTGCGCACGGACAGCGGCGGCACCGAACGTTCGTGGGACCACAGCGTGGCGCCGGTCTTTTCATCCAGGGCCGCGATGCGGCCGTCATTGCTGCGCACCAGTACCCGCCCCCGGGTGATCTGCGGGAAGGCCAGGACTTCACTACTGACGCTGGTGCGCCAGGCGATCTCGCCGCTATCGGGGTTGATCGCCAGCACATCGCCATTGTTCGATGCCACCACCAGTACGGTCTTGCCGATGACGGGGCCAGCCGTCAGCGTCAGCTCGACTTCCGTCGACCACAACTCGTTGCCGGTGGCGCGGTCGTAAGCCACAAGGTACCCGCGGCGATCGGCAATGAAGACCCGGCCCGAGTCCACCGCCGGACGCAGGTTGACGTACTGACCATCGTAGCCTTTACCGATGTCGTGATCCCACAGCGTGCGCACTGACAGGGTCGGCGTGATCTCCGCCAACTCGACGGGCGGATCGACTGGCTCGGTGGTATCGAACAGCTCGGTCAGCCCGCTGAACCCCTCCTTCAGCGCACCGAGGCCGGCACAGCCCACCAGCAACGCACTCAGCACCAACAGGGCAAGGCGCGTCACGATTTCGGCGCCGCCAGATCCTGGAGTTTCAGCTCGAGCAGGGGCGAACTTTGGCCGAGTTGTTTGGCCTGGAGGTACGCGGTCCTCGCCTCCTCGGTACGGGCCAGCGACAGCAGCAGATCCCCCTTCAGTTCGGCGTAGAGTCCCTGATAGGCCTCGGCCTTCTTGGCTTCCGGCGCGTCGATCAGTTTCAGGCCTTCTTCCTCCTGATGCAGCGCCAGCATCACCTGTGCGGCTCGCAATCGGGCCAGCGCCTTCAGGTTATCGTCCTTGGCGTTTGCCAGAACGGTCAGCAGTTGATCCCGGGCACCAACGAGATCGCCGCCGGCCGTCTTGTACTTCGCACTGAACAGCCGTCCATACCATGCGTAGGCCGTCGACGGAAACTCTTCCGCCAAACGCTGGCTAAGCTTAAGCGCCGCTTCGGACTGCTTGTCATCATCGGCCTTCAGCAGTTGCTGAAACACGCCCGATGCCTGCTCGGCGGTTTGCTGCTGGCGGCTCTGCCAGACATTCCAACCGGCGACGATCAAGGCCCCGAAGCCCACCCCGAACACGACCGAACGCGCATTCTCCTTCCACCAGCGCTTCAGCGCCTCGACGCGTTCTTCCTCGGTTAAATAATCATCCATCGTGTATGCCTCAAAATCGGAAAAATTCGCGGAGATACTGCGGCAGCACCGACTGCTCCACGGTAGTCTGATCACCGCCACCGCGCAGCGGCTTGACGCCGATCACGCCCACACGCGCCTCATCCTCACCCAGGATCAGCGCCAGCGCGGCCCCGCTACGGTCAGCCCGCTTGAACTGTGACTTGAAGCTGCCGGCACCGCAATTGGCGACCAGCTGCAACTGAGGCAGCGCGTCGCGCAGTCTTTCGGCCAGGACGCCGCCATGGCGCTCTGCGCTCTCCCCTACCTGGATCAGATAGGCATGCGGCGCAGCGACGTCCACGCCCGCCGCCCCATCGTCCAGCAGTTCGATCAGACGCTCGACGCCGAGCGCGAAACCAATGGCCGCCGAACCGCGGCCGCCGAGTTGCTCGACCAAACCATCATAGCGGCCGCCCGCGCACACCGTGCCCTGCGCCCCCAGTTCGGTCGTCACCCACTCGAACACGGTCTTGCAGTAGTAGTCAAGACCGCGTACCAGCCGCGGATTGAGCACGTAGGCCAGCCCCGCGAGTTCCAGCCTTTCGCGCAGACCGTCGAAATGGCGCCGTGACTCGTCACCAAGGAAGTCGCTGAAAGCCGGAGCGTCGGCTATCAGCGCGGCCAGATCAGGGTTCTTGCTGTCGAGAATACGCAGCGGGTTCGCTTCGAGGCGGCGCAGGCTGTCGGGATCGAGCAGGGCCCGATAACGGCCGAAGTAATCCACCAGTTCGGCACGATAGGCGAGACGTTCGTCCAGCGTGCCCAGCGAGTTCAGCTGCAGTTCCAGGCGACCCGCGAGATTCAGCGCCGACCATAGCCGGCGGCTCAGCAGGATGACCTCGGCATCGATATCGGGCCCCGGCATGCCGTAGGCCTCCACCCCGATCTGATGAAACTGCCGATAGCGCCCTTTCTGTGGCCGCTCGTGCCGAAACATCGGCCCACCGTACCACAGTCGCAGCACTTGATTATGAAGCAGACCGTGTTCCAGGCAGGCGCGCAAGCAGCCGGCCGTTCCCTCCGGTCTGAGCGTCAGCGAGTCTCCATTGCGGTCGCCAAACGTGTACATCTCCTTCTCGACGATGTCCGTCACCTCGCCGATCGAGCGCTGGAACAGCTCGGTCTTCTCGACGATCGGCAGCCGGATCTCGCCGTATCCGTAGGCGCCCATCACCCGGCGCACTTCGGCTTCAAGACGCTGCCAAGCGGGAGTCCGATCCGGCAGGATGTCATGCATCCCGCGTATGGCCTGTACCTTGTCTGTCATCGCGGCAATTGGGGTGATTATCGGAGGAAGCGCACTTTCATCAGTGACCGGCGAGCATCCCGGCGGCGACGCGCGCCTCGCGGCTGTCGGGATACTGCCGCTGCAACTGATCGACATGGGTCTGCGCAGCCGTGCGGTCGCCGAGGGCGAGCTCCGTCTGCGCGGCCAGCCAGAGCGACTCGGGAGACTGACGCGCAAGACCGCGATAGCGGTCGAGGAAAACCCGTGCAGCAGCATAACGCCGGCTGTTGAAATTGAGCTTTGCCATTTCGAACAAGGCGGGCGCGAACTGTGGGTTGCGTTCCAGCGCCCGGCGAAAAAAGTCTTCGGCAGCGGCGTTTTGACCGGCCGCCCGTGCGCACAACCCAGCGTTTGTCAGTGGAATCCAGGGTTGCTGGTACAGGGGCTCGGCGATAACCCGCTGGACCTGCGCCATGCCTTCGTTGACGCGTCCGCGAGCGCAGAGGTAACGTCCGTAGTTGTTGCGTGCACTGAAATTGTCGGCGTCCAGGGACAAGGCCTTCTGGAAGTTTTGCTCGGCTTCCGGCAGTCGGTTCAGCCGCTCGTACAATACCGCGAGGGCATTGTAGGCTTCGCTATTGCCGCTGTCGGCCTCGATCGCCCGGGTCAGATCCTGCAAGGCAACGGCGAGCGAACCCTGCTCCATGTACTGTACGCCGAGTTGTACATAGACGTCGGACTCACTCAGAGAAGCGTAGGGATCACCCACGGATCCCGGCTTGGGAATCTCCAGCGGAGGCGGCGGCTCGGGCGTACTCTCGCAGGCGACGCTCATCGCCGCGATTCCCAGAGAGAGTCCAACGAGCCAACCATTCATTGACCTACCGAATGAATTCTCTGGAAGCGCTGGCTGTTTCCGCGCTGCCGGACCTCTCCGACCAACTGCCCGCAGGCCGCATCGATATCCTCGCCGCGCGTTTTCCGTCGGGTCGTGACCAGACCGGCCTCACGCAGGATGTCGCCGAAACGCTCGATGGCTGCGGGGGTGGAGCATTGATAGCCGGAGTTCGGGAACGGGTTGAACGGGATCAGGTTGACCTTGGACGGAACATGGCTGAGCAGGCGCACCAGTGCCCGCGCGTGGGCCGGTGTGTCATTGACGCCGTCGAGCATGACATATTCGAATGTGACCTTGCGCCGGCTGTCGCGCCCCACGTAGCGCTTGCAGGCCGCGATCAGGTCCCGTATGGGGTACTTGCGATTGATCGGCACCAGTTCGTCGCGCAGCACGTCATCGGTCGCATGCAGGGAAACCGCGAGACTGATGTCGCTGACCATTCTCAGCCTGTCCAGAGCGGGCACCACGCCCGAAGTGCTGAGCGTCACCCGGCGTTTGGACAGGCCATAGGCAAAATCATCCATCATCAGCCGGGTGGCTGTGACGACATTGTCGAAGTTGAGCAGCGGTTCGCCCATGCCCATCAACACGACATTGGTGATACGCTGCTGATCGCCCAACGCGCGGGACGCAACCCAGAGTTGCCCGATGATTTCGGCGACGCCGAGGTTGCGGTTAAAGCCCTGACGCGCCGTCGAGCAGAAGGAGCAGGCCAGGGCGCAGCCGACCTGCGAGGACACGCACAGCGTGCCGCGACCCGGTTCGGGGATGAAGACCGTTTCGATCCGATTGACCGGATCAACCTGCATCAGCCATTTCCGGGTGCCGTCGGCCGAGGCCTGCTCGTGCACCACCTCGGGCGCCCGGATCACGCATTGCTCCGCAAGCCGGTCCCGGAGACCCTTGCTCAGATTGGTCATCGCATCGAAACCGTCCGCGCCGCGCTGGTGGAGCCATTGCAGCACCTGCTGGGCACGGAACGGCTTCTCGCCGATCTGCCGAAAATAGGCCTCCAGTCCCTCCCGATCCAAATCGAGCAGGTTGACCGGAGCAGTTACCTCAGCGGGTGCGGGGGCAGAGTTCATCGCTGTTGAAGAAGTACGCAATCTCCTGCGCTGCCGTGTCGCTGCCGTCGGAACCGTGCACGGCGTTCTCGTCGATACTCACCGCGAAGTCGGCGCGAATCGTTCCCGGAGCCGCTTCTTTGGGATTCGTGGCGCCCATGATGTCGCGATGCGCAGCGATGGCATTCTCGCCCTCGAGCACCTGGATCATGACCGGCCCGCTGATCATGAACGCGACCAGATCATTGAAGAACGGCCGCGCCTTGTGCACTGCATAGAAGCCTTCCGCATCGGCGCGGCTCAACTGCTTCATCTTTGCCGCGACTACCTTGAGCCCTGCCTTCTCGAAGCGGCTGTAGATTTCCCCAATGACGTTCTTCGCAACGGCATCCGGCTTGATGATCGACAGCGTACGTTCAACCGCCATGCTTGGCACTCCTTAAGAAAGTTTGGATGAGTCGGGAATCGGTTAGGGGCGATACGGGGTACGGCACCGCCATCCTAAGGCTGGAGCGCGGCAAAGGAACGTCGTCGAACCGCTATGCTTGGCGGAGATAAGGCAACTTGCGCCGCGAGAGCCCGATTTAGCCTGCGGATTGTAAAGGAATCGGCGCGCCTTGGTAAGGCTTTCGCCTGGGGAGGGCTAGACCGTGAAACTCTCGCCGCAACCGCAACTGGCCTTCACATTGGGATTATTGAAGCGAAACGCTTCGTTGAGCCCCTCCCGCCGATAGTCGACTTCGATACCGTCCAAATACGGTAAGGCATCCTGACTGACGACGACCTTGACGCCATACTGCTCGAACACTGCATCCTCCGGCAGCACGGAATCGGCATAGTCGATCACATACGCGAAACCGGAACAGCCCGATTTCTTGACCCCGAGCCGGAGGCCAATCGCGTCACTGCGCCGCGCCAGTTGTTTGTTGATCTGCCGCGCCGCGCTCTCGGTCACCGTCAATGTCATGTTCTCACCTCTCTCAATCGATGCGTATTGGCTGTCGGGCGTGGGGCCGCCAACAGGTTTAGCGATCCAGCGAGTGCCCGGTGGCGCGAAGCCTCGGTCAAGCTACCGACCGGATCAGACAGTCGCAGCACGTGGCCAGTGCTCAGCACCCGTCTGCGCGGCAAACTGCTGCAACGCGGCGAGGAACTGGTCGACCTCCTGCTCGGAGTTCGCAGGCCCCAGACTCACTCGCACTGCTCCCTTGGCGACGGCGGGTTCCACGCCCATCGCCAGCAGCACCGGACTGGGTTCGTCCACACCACTGCCGCAGGCTGATCCGCTCGACACGGCGAATCCGGCACGATCAAGCGCCATGACCAGCATCTCGCCATCATAACCATGCAGCGCGAACTGCACGGTGTTCGGCAGTCTCGCCCCATGCTCGGCAAACAACGTGATGCCCGGCATCGCAGCCAACCCCTGTTCGAGGCGCTCCCGCAGCTGCCGGGTATGCCTGCTGCGCTCGTCGAGCGCGCTGCGCGCCAGTTCCGCCGCCTTCCCAAAGCCCACGATCGCCGGAACGTTCTCGGTGCCACCGCGCAGCCCGCGTTCCTGTCCGCCGCCATGCAACAGCGGCACGAGGGAGACTGCCGGATCGCAGATCAGTGCGCCGGCACCCTTGGGGCCGAATATCTTGTGCGCCGACAGGGACATCAAGTGCACGCCGGATCGGTGGAAATCGACGGGCACCTTGCCCACAGCCTGCACCGCATCAGTGTGCAACAAACCTCCCCGCTCACGAACCGCGGCGGCGATTTTCGGAATGTCGCTGATCGCCCCGGTCTCGTTGTTGGCCCACATCACCGAAGCGAAGCTGAGCCCGCCCGGCTTGAAGCGGTCGAGCTGCTCGGCAACGATGTCCCCATCGGCTCCGGCGGACAGCGTCTCCACGCGCCACCCCATCGTCCGCAGAAAAGCCGCCGGCGTGCTGACGGCAGGATGTTCCGTCGCCCCAACGGCAACGGTACCCGGCCTCATCGAGAAAGCCAAACCCTTGATCGCGAGATTGTTCGACTCGGTGCCGCCGGAGGTGAAAGTCACCTCCGGCGGTTCGGCACCGACCAGTGCCGCGACCTGTTCCCGGGCCGCTTCCACCGCCCCACGACAGACCCGGCCAAGCCGGTAAAGATTCGAGGGGTTGCCGTACAAATGGGACAGATACGGTTCCATCGCCTCGCGGACCCGCTCGTCGAGCGGTGTCGTAGCGTTATGATCGAAATAGATCATCCGCCGGTATCGAGGGCCTGCACGTCCGATCGCAGTGCCATCTCGATCGGTTGACCGGCGCCATGCCGGTCCTGCCGCTCGGCGACCTGGCGGACGCTGCGACGCTGCAGGAGATCGTGCAGATTGATCGTCGCCAGATAGTTGCGTATCTGGTCGCTCAGACCCATCCAGAGATCGTGCGTCAGGCAGGGCTGATTGTTTTGGCAGTTCGCCTTGCCCCCGCAGCGCGTCGAATCGATCGGCTCGTCAACGGCGAGGATGATGTCCGCGACATTGATGAGTTGCGCATCGCGGCTGAGCTGATAGCCACCACCGGGACCGCGGACACCTTCGACCATACCGGCACGCCGCAAGCGCGCGAACAGCTGCTCCAGGTACGATAGCGATATGTCTTGCCGCTTCGCGATGTCCGTCAGCGTTACCGGACGCTTTTCGCTATGATAGGCAAGGTCGAGCATCGCCGTAACCGCGTACCGCCCCTTCGTCGTTAACCGCACGGGCGTTCTCCCATTTGTTGATCAAAAGCGTAGGAAAACAATTAGGACACATCCAATTTTAAGAGTCAATTTCCCGAACAATCACGGGGTGATCAAGCGCCCTCGCCCACCTCGGTGACGGCCATGCAGGGTGGCTGGGAGTTCTGGATCGACCGCGGCGGGACGTTCACCGACATCGTGGCGCGCAGGCCCGACGGGGTGCTTGAGGCGCGCAAGCTGCTGTCCGAGAATCCCGAGCGTTATGCGGACGCGGCCCTTCACGGGATCGCCGAGATCCTCACGGGCCGTGCGGAGAGCGCAACCCGGGTGTCGGCAGTCAAGATGGGTACGACCGTCGGCACCAACGCGCTGCTCGAGCGCAAGGGCGAACCCACCGTTCTGGTAACCAACCGCGGCTTTGGGGACATCCTGCGGATTGGCTACCAGAACCGTCCCGATATCTTCGCACTCGATATCCGGCTGCCCGACCGACTCTACAAAGCCGTGATCGAGATAGCCGGCCGCATCGATGCTGCCGGGAGCGAACTCGAGCCCTTGGAACTGGCCGACATCGAGGCCAGCTTGCAACAGGCCTATCGACAAGGCCTGCGTTCGGTGGCCGTGGTCCTGATGCATGCCTGGCGCCATCCGGAGCACGAGACGATGGTGGGCCAGGTCGCCGCCGACATCGGTTTTACCAATGTCGTTCTGTCGCACCGCACCAGCCCGACGATCCGGCTCGTCAGCCGCGGCAATACCACCGTTCTGGACGCTTACCTGTCACCGGTCCTGCGCCTGTATGTGGAACGGTTCGCCTCAGGCCTCGATAAGGTGCTCGGGCAGGTCGGCTCCGCAGGCCAATGCCGGCTATCGTTCATGCAATCCCATGGCGGGCTGACCGACGCGACGCGCTTCGGCGGCAAGGACAGCCTGCTTTCCGGACCGGCTGGCGGCATCATCGGCGCGATCGCGAGCGCTCGCCGAAGCGGCTACGAGAAGATCATCACCTTCGACATGGGCGGTACGTCCACCGACGTGGCGCACCATGCGGGTGCACTGGAGCGCACCGAGGAGGCCGACCTCGCCGGCATTCGGGTCCACTTACCGCTGATGGCCATCCACACGATCGCGGCGGGCGGAGGCTCGGTGCTGCGTTTCGACGACGGGCGCTATCGGGTCGGCCCCGAGTCGGCGGGCGCCAGCCCGGGACCGGTCGCCTACCGCCGTGGCGGGCCGCTGTGCGTTACCGACGCAAACCTGATGGTCGGTAAACTCCATCCCGAGTTCTTTCCCCGTGTGTTCGGGCCGAATGGAAACCAGGCGCTGGACAGCGACGGAGTGCAGGCCGCCTTTGTCGAACTTGCGGCGGTGATCGCCGCGTCCACCGGACGACCGGTCCAACCCGAAACCGTCGCGGAAGGATTCCTGAACGTGGCGGCGGAAGGGATGGCCAATGCAATCCGCAAGATCTCGGTCGAGCGCGGCCATGACGTCAGCGACTACACCTTGTGCTCTTTCGGCGCCGCAGGTGGCCAGCACGCCTGCCAGATTGCGGATCTGCTCGGCATACGACGCATTCTGATACATCCGCTCGCCGGTGTGCTGTCGGCCTACGGCATGGGACTCGCGGACCACCGGATCCTGCGCGGGACGCCCATCGCCGCGGAACTGCGCGCGGGACTGATCGCCGAACTAGACCAACTCGCCTCGGAGCTGGAGGCTGACGCCCTCAACGAACTGATCGCGCAAGGCATTACGCGCGAAAAAACGTCCATGATGCGCCGGCTGTTGCTGCGCTACGCCGGGACCGATACACCCTTGGCGATTCCGTGGGGCACGGAACAGGCCATTCGCCAGGCTTTCGCGGACGCCCACCGTCAACGCTTCGGCTTCGTCGCTCCGGACAAATCGCTGGTCATCGAACGCGTCGAGGTCGAAGCGATCGGGAGCAACGAGCACATGGACCAACCGCCGCATGCCGTGCGATCGCGGAGTGCCGGGGCACCCACTGCCTTGACGCAGTTCTACTCCGGCGGCCGCCATCACGTGGCCGGCATTTATCGGCGGTCGGAGTTGGCCCCCGGAATGTACCTTCACGGCCCTGCCATCATCGCCGAGGACACGGCAACGACCGTCATCGAACCGGGCTGGTCCGCCGGGGTGTCCGCGAACGAGGACCTGCTCCTGCAGCGCATCGGAACCGCGTTCAGGCGTGCGGGCAGCGACACGGCCGTCGATCCGGCGATGCTCGAGATCTTCAGCCAGGCCTTCATGGCCATCGCCGAACAGATGGGGTTTGCGCTGCAGAACACGGCGCATTCGGTCAACATCAAGGAGCGGCTCGACTTCTCCTGCGCCGTATTCGACCACCTCGGCGAACTGATCGCCAACGCGCCCCACATCCCGGTACACCTTGGGTCGATGGGAGAAAGCGTCAGGAACCTGCTGGAGACGGTTGGCCAGAGCCTGCGCCCCGGCGACGTCTACCTGACCAACTCGCCGTACCACGGCGGAACGCACCTGCCCGACATCACGGTGGTTACGCCGGTTTACCTGGACCCTGCCGAACGACCAGCGTTCTACGTCGCCAGCCGCGGGCATCACGCCGACGTCGGCGGACCGACGCCAGGCTCGATGCCGCCGCACAGTGTATCGATCACGGAGGAGGGCGTGCTCGCGGAAAGCCTTCGCATCGTGGCCGGCCAGCGCTTCGACGAAGCGGCTGTCCGCGACTGGCTGGGAGCGAACGCGTACCCGGCCCGCAACCCGGACCAGAATCTGGCGGATCTCCGCGCGCAGGTTGCGGCCAATGAAAGGGGAGCCGAAGAATTGAGACGCCTCGTCGCCGAGTATTCGCACGCGACCATCGCCGCGTATATGGAGCATATCAAGGACCACGCCGAAACCGCTGTGCGCGAGGTCATCGGGACGCTGACGGACGGGTCGTTCTCCTACCCGCTCGATGACGGGGCCGAGATCCGCGTGAACGTTCGGGTGGATCGGGATGCGCGGCGTGCCTGCATCGATTTCACCGGAACCTCCCCGCAACGGACGAACAACCTCAACGCACCGGCAGCGGTCTGCCGCGCCGCAGTGCTGTATGTCTTCCGTACCCTCGTAAAGCGCGACATTCCTCTCAATGCCGGCTGCCTGCGACCGCTGGAGATAATGATTCCCGACGGCTCGATGCTGAATCCTCGCTCCCCCGCAGCGGTCGTTGCCGGGAATGTGGAGACTTCCCAATACATCGTCGATGCCTTGTATGGCGCCCTGGGCATCATGGCCGCGTCGCAGGGCACGATGAACAACGTCACTTTCGGCGATGATGATCTCCAGTACTACGAGACCATTTGCGGCGGTGCCGGCGCCGGACCGGACTTCGACGGCTGCGATGCGGTGCATACCCATATGACCAATTCACGCATCACCGACCCGGAGATCCTCGAAAGCCGCTTTCCGGTGCGTCTGGAAGAGTTCTCGATCCGGCGTGGAAGTGGTGGCGCCGGCCGTCATCGGGGCGGCAACGGGGTAACCCGGCGAATCCGGTTCTTGAAACCGATGAAGCTCGCCGTGCTGTCTAGCCACCGGCTGCACCCGCCCTTTGGCCTCGCCGGCGGCAAACCCGGTGCACTGGGCCGCAACACCTTGGTGCGAGCGGACGGCCGGAGCGAGGACTTGTCCGGGCGCGCGTCCTGCACTGCGCTGGAGGGCGACGTGTTGGTGGTCGAAACACCCGGTGGGGGCGGATTCGGTCAGGAACGGGAGCCGACGCCTCCGGACAGCGAGCACGCTGACGACAGCGCGACCGCTGCGACGTGACGAGCCGTAGGAGCGACCGCCACGAAACCTGAAGGCTGGGAGCAAACCTGAAATGCGTGTATGCGACAGATTCCGGCCATAGCTGGAATCCGCCGCCGGTGGCGCTCCGCGGCATTCCATGTAAAATAATGGCTTATTCACTTCGATCGGATCGATTGCGTGTCGCGTATTAACAACTCACGTTCACCCGATAGCACGCTGTCCTGCGCTTCCATGGGCTTCACACGGTCATCGGCCACATCATGAAGGCAGTTTCACCAATGCGGCGCCGTTTGCAGGCGTGGTCACGATCCTTGTTCCTGGGCCTGGTGTTCTGCCTGCCGCTGGTTTTCGCCGCCGCGTTTCGCGACTGGCAGCAGTATGTCGAGGAGATCCGGCAATGGTTCGCCCAGGTCGGTGTGCTGGCGCCGGCAATCTTCACGCTCGGTTCGGCGCTGCTGACGGCGATCGGCATGCCGCGCCTGATCTTCTGTGCGGTGGGCGGTGTGCTCTTCGGAGGTGCCTGGGGTTTCCTTTGGAGTCATCTCGGCACCGTGCTGGGGGCTTATGGGGCGTTTGTCGTAGCCCGCTGGACCGCGCGCGATTACCTGTTGGCGCGTTATCCGAGCCTGCAGTCTCTGGCGGCGAAAATCGATGACTCCGGCTGGTGGTCAGTGATCCTGATACGTCAAATGCCCATTAGCGGCCTCTACAACGACATCCTGCTGGCCTTGTCGCCCGTCACTCACGGCGCCTTCTGGGCGGGCACGCTGCTAGGGTTTCTACCGTTGGGTGTCACTGCGACCCTGATCGGTGCGGGCCTGATGCAAGCGGATATCAGCCAACTGACAGCCTATCTCGCGTCGGCAGCCATCGCGATGGTTGCGCTCGGCGGTGCCTGGAACTGGCTCGCATCCCGGACGCGGAAGCCCGATCTGCGCTACTGACAAGCGTCCCGCAGACTCCGGTCGCGACGCGTGTCTACCGACTGCCATCAAGGTGTCGGAATCCGCGGCACTATGCGATGTCGCCACATCTGCCGCCGGGGCCGCTCGACGCAGGTACCAGCGATGGTCGCGGGCGATGCCTCGCTCACCGTGTGGAAGTACTGGCAGAAAGAGATGAACTCGACGGGGGTATCGCAGGCCGTTCGGCACTGTATACCCCCGCGGAAGGTAGGCGGGCGAAGTCCGCCGCGAACGGCGACTAATGCGCCCGCAACACGCGTTCGATTCGTTGGCGGGCGATGCGGGAGCGCTGCGAGTTAGAGCAGCGATAGACATGGAGCGTGTGCACCAATGCCCAGGAGTAGGTAAGCAGAGCTGCGGTGATGGGGAGAGCGATCATGACGATTCATCCTGTCGCGGGCCGACCTTGTGAAAGACGAAGCCAAAACGACAAGAAGCATAGCCGGCGCCACGAGATATTCCTGCGTACGCCTTAACAGTTGGTTGCTGCGCCCGCAAACTTCACAAGCCTGAGGCTCAGCGATACGACTTGACGTTGGCCGAACGCCACCCCGATGACGCGTCCATCCAGCTCTCGCTACGCGAATCTGACTCTCTTCCTCGGCGCCCGGCTACTCGCCACGATGGCCGTGCAGATGATCAGTGTCGGCGTCAGCTGGCAGGTTTATGCCCTCACGGGGGACGTGCTCGACTTGGGCTGGCTGGGACTGGCACAGTTCGCTCCGTTGGTACCATTGGTCCTGCTCGCCGGCCACGCTGCGGACCGCTTCAGCCGGCAATGGATCATCGCACTGTGTTACGGTCTGGAACTCGTCTGCGCGTTATTGCTGATGGCGTTCAGTGCGGTACCGCAGGCCGACGTCGGGATGATCTTTGCTGTCATGGCGCTGCACGGCTCTGCCCGCGCATTCCTGATGCCCGCAAACCAGGCAGTACTTCGGGATCTCGTCCACCGGGATGATTTCGAGCGAGCGGTCGCCCTCAGTTCATCCACATTCCAGATCGGGGTCATCGCCGGACCCTCGGTCGGCGGCCTGCTTTATCTTGCGGGGCCCACCGCCGTGTACGCGTCGGCAGGGACACTCCTCGGCATCGCCATCATCCTGATCAGCAGCACGCGCCCACGCCGAGCGCGGCCCGTCAGCGGTCCGCTCAGCCTGGAACGCTTGCTCGACGGCGTGCGTCATGTACGTTCCCGACCAGTCATCCTGGGTGCGATTTCGCTGGATCTGTTCGCTGTTCTGTTCGGCGGCGCGTCAGCGCTATTGCCCGCCTATGCCAACGACGTCCTCGGCGTCGGGCCGGCCGAACTCGGCCTGTTACGGACTGCGATGGCCCTAGGCGCGGCGGGCACTGGACTGCTGCTAGCGTTCAAACCCATCACGCGGCGCGTTGGCCTCTGCATGTTCACCGGCGTTGCGCTCTTCGGCACGGCAACCCTTGGACTCGGCCTCTCAACCGACTTCCGGCTATCGCTGGTCGCGCTGGGCTTGATGGGTGCGGGCGACATGGTCGGCGTCTATGTCCGCCATACATTGATCCAGCTGGACACCCCCGACGCCATCCGTGGTCGGGTCAGTGCCGTGAATTCCGTGTTCATCGGCGCTTCCAACGAGTTGGGGGAATTCGAATCGGGCCTGACCGCCGCCTGGTTCGGATTGGTGCCAGCGATCCTGATCGGCGGCACGGCGACACTGCTGGTCGTCGGCCTGTGGCTTTGGAAATTTCCGGCGCTGCGCTCGATGGATCGCTTTCCGCGAGAGTTAGCACGAAGCCCCCAACCTTGAGGCTAGCGAACGCGGCTAGGCGCCGAGTCATGCCAGGTCCTTTGGTTAAATGCCTGTCAGTGCAGATCAACTTGGGCACTGACGAAAAAAGCATCGATCCTGCCGAAGCGTGTTTGCCTCGGTGGCTCGGCGCGGAAAGGCAAGCCCGGGAGTAAGGCGGTATTCCCTAAGCGTCGAGATCGGGAATCAGGGCACTCTCCGTCAGGGCAATCAGATCCTTGAGCCGCAGCTTGTGCTTTTTGAGCCGGCGCAACTGGATCTCGTCGGCCGAGGCTTCCGTTTGCAGCCGCTGGATCAGCTCGTCAAGATGACGGTGCTCGGCGCGGAGCTCCCGCAGATACGCGGTACGTCGGAAAGTTTCCGTTTCGATGTTGTGCGGATACTCGTCCATTCGGGGTATTCGTTACCAGTTGGGAAAGTGCCTCGTGGACCGGGACGGGCTCCAGCACCGGAAACGCAACTCCCGAGGAGCGAGCATGGACCAGTTCGCTGTCCGGAACGCTCCCTTATCCGCGCGGCACTTAAGCTTACCAGTTGCGGGCGCCCGCGTGACATGTAGCGGGCGCAGGAGACCCTAAGTGGCCTACGCGAGTTCAGTCCTTGCGCGGATCTCGCGCACGCCGACTCTCGACGATCTCAACGGTGCGCAACCCCACGATGATCGCGACGATCACCACCAGATAGATCTGCCCGACCAGAGCCTCGAGCGTGGTGAGCATCCGCGCCAGCGCTGTCAACGGGACGATGTCGCCGTACCCGGTTGTCGTGATCGTGATCAGGCTGAAATACAGAAAGTCCGCTCGCCAGCCCTCATCCGCATCGGCTCCGGAGACATGGGCGAACGAGCCGGGTTGTAGCGCCTCGAGGAACTCGAAGGCAAAGGTCCAAACGAAGGCCAACAACACATACACCACCTGAGCCGCAAACACGACATTGTGAGTGACCGAGTGCTGCCGACCGATAAAGCGCATGAGCACGAAAATGATCAGGCCGAAGTAGGCTGCATTCGCGGCACTGTGCCATAAGCCCGCCATGACCGAAGCCGTCGTAACCTCGATGACCAGGGTCAATTGCGATATCAGCACCAAGACCATCGTGATGAACAACAGTGTTCGGCTGCGGCGATAGGCGATGATGCTGGGGAGGAAGATCGCCACGAACAGGCTGCCGCGCAGTAGATGCAGAATCAGGGGGCCTCGCAGCAGGGGATAGCCCACCAGCAGCAGCAGCGTGAGGACGAACAGCCAGACGAAGCTCGCTTCCCGCAACGACCTCAGCAACCCTCCGAATGGACCCTCCATCCTGGTCTCCATGAAACGTCCCGTTGACGAACCGCCGGCGCGGCACGAAACCCGCACGATCGCTTTGGCTGAGCCGCTTGTCAAGATCGATTTGACGAGCGACACCCGCACTGTGCAAGGGTATGCGACGGCGCGCGTTGCTTTCCGACCCCCGCAGGGTGGGGTACCATCCCAAAAGTCCAGACGCCGCGAACGATGCGCCACCCGAACCACCCACTCCTCTCGTTCCCGGATTTCCTGTCGGTCGCTCCCTTCCGAACCGTCAACGACGACGTCATGGGCGGCATCTCGACCAGCCGGGTAATGCATGAGGGCGACGCACTGATCTTCGCCGGCGCCCTTTCCCTCGCCAATGGCGGTGGATTCGCCTCCTTCCGCGGCCCGCTGGCGCTGCCGCCGGAGACCACCGTCCTCTCCGTGCATCTGCGCGGAGACGGGCAGCGCTACCGTATCACGCTGAGAACGGAACCCTTCGACCATGGCTTGACCTATCAGGCGCCCTTCGTGACATCCGGCCACTGGGAGTGGTTAAGCTTCACGGCGAGTGATTTCACTGCCCGCCGTCGCGGCCGGCCCGTCGAACATGCACCCGGGCTGGCGTTCCCGCAGGCCAAGGCGCTCGGCATCCTGATCGCCGACCGTCAGGCCGGCGCGTTTCGCCTCGCGCTACGCGAGGTGCGGGCCAGGTGACGGCTCCATCACCCATACCCGCAGGGGGCGCGCCCCGGCGGATCTCGGCATTGAAGACTTTAGGGCCCTTCCTGCGGCCTTATCGGCTGCGCATCGCTCTCGCCTTCGTCCTGCTGTGCATCGGCTCGGCCTCGATCCTGATGGTACCCGCGGGCTTCCGCACCCTCATCGATGAAGGGTTCCTGCGCGCCGGCGCCGGGCCCGAAACCGCGGAACGCGCGCATTGGCGGTTCGTCGCACTCTTCGGCATCGGACTGGTCTGGTCATCAGCCGTCGCCGGGCGGTACTACCTGGTCAACTGGCTGGGTGAACGGGTCACGGCCGACCTCCGCAACGCCATCTATGCGCGCGTCCTGCGCCAGTCGCCGGCCTTCTTCGAGACGCTGCAGACCGGCGAGATCCTGTCCCGGCTAAGCGCCGATGCGACACTGGTCCAGACGGTGGTCGGTTCCTCGGCTTCGATGGGTCTGCGGAGCCTGTTTCAGGCTCTGGGCGGTCTGGCCATGCTGGCCGTCACCGACTTCCGGCTGTTCGGGATCACGGCTGGACTGCTGGCCACGCTGATATTGCCGCTCATCGTCCTGGGACGCCACGTTCGCCGTCTGTCACGCGACTCCCAGGATCGTATCGCCGACGCGTCGGCCGTCGCCGGAGAGATCCTGAACGCCGCCAGCACCGTCCAGTCCTACACGCACGAGGACATCGAGGCCCGCCGCTACGCCGGGCTGGTCGAAACCGCCTTCCGGACGGCGATGACGCGCTCGCGATGGCGCGCCCTGCTGACTCAACTGGTCATCATGGCGGTCTTCGGCGCCATTCTCTTCGTGCTGTGGCTGGGCGCACGCGCTGTGGCGGACGGCAGCATGACCGGCGGCCAACTGACGTCGTTCGTGCTGTATGCCGTCATCGTCGCGGGAGCGGCGGGCACACTGTCGGAAGTTTGGGGGGACGTCATGCGCGCCGCCGGTGCTGCCGAGCGACTGATGGAACTGGTGCATGCTGTGCCCTCGCTGACCCCGTCGCCTGCGCCGGTTCGATTGCCTAAAGTGCAGCGAGCCGGCATCCGCTTCGAACGCGTTAGCTTCCGGTACCCGTCACGCCCGCAGATTGCGGCGCTCTCGGGCTTCGATCTAGCAGTCGACGAGGGCGCGACGGTCGCCTTGATAGGTCCCTCCGGAGCGGGGAAGACGACGGTGTTCCTTTTGCTGCAGCGATTTTTCGACGTGAGCGAGGGGGCCGTGCGGTTCAACGGTGTCGACGTCCGTGCACTCGCCCTGGACGAACTCCGCGAAGCCATCGCCGTCGTGCCGCAGGAGCCCGTGATATTCTCGGCCGACGCGATGGAAAACATCCGCTACGGCCGGCCCGACGCCGATGACCAGGCAGTGATCGCTGCCGCGCGCGATGCGCAGGCCGACGAGTTCATCCAGCGACTCCCCGATGGTTATCGGACCTTCCTCGGCGAGCGCGGAATCCGGCTTTCCGGCGGTCAGCGGCAGCGTATCGCCATTGCACGTGCCATTCTGAAGAACGCGCCGCTGTTGCTACTGGATGAGGCCACCTCGTCGCTCGATGCCGAGTCTGAGCGTCTCGTGCAACAGGGGCTGGCGACGGCCATGGCCGGACGCACAACGCTGATCATCGCCCACCGGCTCGCGACGGTGCAGCGCGCCGACTGCATCGTGGCCATGGAGCATGGCCGCATCGTCGAACAGGGACGCCCCGATGCGCTGAGGCAATCCGGCGGCCTCTACGCGCGGCTTTCGGAACTGCAATTGATTGGGGGTTGACGCAGCCGCCTGACCGGCGGACCAGTCCTATCCCCTTCATGGCGGCTCTCGCAGCCCACGAGGGTACCGTGCCGCGATTCGGTTAAACTGTGTCAGCCGCCAAAGCCCAGCCGTTCGAGTCGGGTCCTCCCGGTTCCTCCGCTCCGCCAGCGCGGCCCCTTCGGAGAGCCGCTGCCATGGCCGATCTGCCTTCCTTTCTGGCGTGCCAAGCCGAGCGGCACGCGACCTGCCTCGCGCTGCAGAGCCGTCCGCGCTACCGCACGGTCCGGTGGACCTACCAGGACCTGTCGGTGCGGGCAGCACTTGTCGCGGCTGATTTGGGCAACCGCGGTGTCGTCGCGGGCGATCGCGTGCTCCTGTTCGCGGAGAATTCACTCGACTGGGTCGCCGCGTTCTTCGGCATCCTGACGCGGGGGGCCGTGGTCGTGCCACTGAACCCCAAGAGCCCCGCGTCACAACTCGAACGTATCGTCGCGGCGGCGGAACCAAAGCTGGTTCTGGCTTCGATACACTCAGCGTGGCCGCTGGCAGCCCTGCCGCTGATGACGATAGATGTGCCGCTCGACCGCGACCCGCCGGCTACCGGCGAGGCGTCGGCAGAGGTTGCCGGCGGCCTCGCCGAAATCATTTACACCTCCGGAACCACGGGCGATCCGAAGGGCGTCATGCTCTCGCATGCCAATCTGCTGGCGAATCTCGAAGGTGTGCATGCAGCGGTGCCGCTGCAACCGCAGGACCAGGTGCTGACGCTGCTGCCGCTGTTCCATGTTTTCGGACAGATGACCGGAATCCTGTGCCCTCTCCGGGCCGGGGCCAGCGTCACCTATCTGGCAACCCCAACGTCTCGGGCGATACTCGAGGCCCTGGCTCATACCCGGGCCACGCACCTGGTCGTGATCCCCGAGGTGCTTCGGACGATGATGGACCGCCTGGAAGCCAGGCTCGGCCGCCTGCCCCGGTGGTCCCGCCCGCTGCTGCGCGCCCGCATCCGCCGGCGCCTCTCGCCAACACTGCGGACCATCGTCTGCGGCGGCGCACCGCTGGATGCGGAACTGGAGGAGAAGTGGTGGGCGCTGGGATTCGAAGTGCTGCAGGGCTATGGCCTGACCGAAACCAGCCCTGTGATCGCCGCGAATACGCCGACAGCGCACCGCAGCGGTACGGTCGGCCGCCCCATCGCCGGGGTGGAGGTCCGAATCGTCGGCGACGAGATCGAGGTCCGCGGTCCGGGCGTCATGCAGGGCTATTTCCGCAATCCCGCTCGCACTGCCGAGACTTTCGATGGCGACTGGCTCCGCACCGGGGACGGTGGTCGCCTCGACCCGGACGGTTTCCTGCACGTGTTCGGGCGTCGGAAGTATATGATTCTGGGGCCAAGCGGAGAGAACGTGTTTCCCGAGGATATCGAGGCCGAACTCAACAGGATCCCCGGCGTGATCGACAGCGCCGTGGTTGGCCTGGACCGCAACGGAAGAACGATCGTGCATGCCGTCCTGATCTGCGACACCGGGGACGCAGCAGCAACCGTCGCCGCCGCGAACCGCCATCTGGCACCCCATCAGCAGGTCACGAGCTGGTCGCTGTGGCCGGAGGCCGACTTTCCGCGCTCGGTGACGCGCAAGGTCAAGAAGGAAGAGGTGATTCGGCGCCTGGCAGAACATCCCGAACCACCTGCCAAGCCGGACGGGCGCCACACGCCGCTGCGCCGGCTGATCGCCGAGTTGACGGGCACCCCCCTGAACGCGCTGTCCGACACCCTGCGTCCGGTCGCGGATCTGAACCTGGACTCTCTGCACCGCCTCGAACTCGTCGCCCGCATCGAGGACACGTTGGGCGTCGTGCTACAGGAGGTGGAGATCAAACCGGAAACGACGCTCGCCGAACTCGAAAATCGGGTGGAACGGCAGTCCGCGCTAGCGCCATCCGTGGCCCGTTATCCGCGCTGGTCGCTGTCCCCCTGGGCCTGCGCGCTGCGGCCCGCGGCGCTGGCGATCTTCGTGCGCTCATGGCTGCAGCCGTTCTGCCGGCTGCGCATCAGTGGCCTCGAATCCTTGACTGAGGTTCGGGGACCGGTGCTGTTCATGGCCAATCACCGCAGTTATCTCGACTCGGCCGTCGTGAGTTTCGCCCTGCCCTCGCACATACGCAGCCGTCTCGCCATCGCGGCCTCCACGGAAGTGCTCTACCGGCGCTTCCCGTGGGCCGTCCCTTTGGGGGAACTGGCGCTGAATGCGTTTCCGTTTCCGACCGGCAGCGACGAAAACATCCGGCCGGGACTCGAGTACATCGGGCGCCTGCTCGATGACGGGTGGAATGTCCTGATTTTCCCAGAAGGCCAGATGAACCGCACGGATCGGCCATTGCTGGAGCTCAAAGGCGGTACCGGGCTCCTGGCGGTGGAGATGGCCGTGCCGATCGTTCCGGTGGCGATCGTGGGCACGGCCGGAATCATGCCGCCTGGCCGTATATTTCCCCAACGTCGCGCGACGGTGGACGTCCGCTTCGGCGCGCCCATGCAACCCGCCGAGGGAACCCGGGCCGACGCCCTGACCGCGCGCGTGCACACGGCGCTGGGCAGATTGCTGTCCGCCTGACCGGGCGCAGGATCTGCTGGGCGACGGCTCCGTCAACGCCCCGGGAAAAAACCGGTCAGCGCTGGGACACGGCGCGCTGAGCACACAGCCGGGGAAGCAGCGCGGACATGACGCGCTCATCCAGCTCGGGATCCTCGCTGACGAACGACAGCGCTTCGTGTTCGCGGCGCAGCCAGGTGTACTGCCGCTTCGCGAACTGCCGGGTCGCGACAACCGCCCGCTCGATCATTTCCGGATGGTCGCACTCGCCCTTCAATAGAGACCAGATTTGGCGATAACCGACCGCGCGGATCGCCGGGCGCGATTCATCGAGATCACCGCGACGAAACAGGGCTTCAACCTCGGCTACCAAACCACGCTC
The DNA here is from genome assembly GCF_054172105.1 of Methylolobus aquaticus. Classification (NCBI taxonomy): domain Bacteria; kingdom Pseudomonadati; phylum Pseudomonadota; class Gammaproteobacteria; order Methylococcales; family Methylococcaceae; genus Methylolobus; species Methylolobus aquaticus. Next base: position 214,531 of record NZ_JBSYXP010000008.1, on the reverse strand, counting down.
CAACATATCGAGGAAGCGCGAGCGGATGCGCTCGTGCAAGCGTTCGCGGTCTGACGGGGCCACGATCAGGCGGATCACACGGAACGGCAGGGGCTGGGTGGCCGCACGCGCCCACAACGCCGTCAGCGAATGGCCGGTGAGCCGGTACACCTCCAGGGCCCGCTGGATGCGCTGCGGATCGTTGGGATGGATCCGGCGCGCGGCGGCCGGATCGACGACCTGAAGCTGGGCATGCAGATGGTGCCAACCGAAGCGTTCCGCCTCGTCATCAATCGCACGCCGGACCGCCGGGTCGGCTTCAGGCAGATCGGCCAGACCCTGGAACAACGCATTGAAATACAGCATCGTTCCACCCACGAGCAGCGGCAACCGACCGCGCTGTGCTATGTCCTGAATCAGGCTCAGGGTCTGGTCCCGAAACTGCCCGGTCGAATAGGCGTCCCGCGGGTCGATGATGTCGATCAGGTGGTGCGGTACACCAGCCCGTTCGTCGAGTGTCGGCTTGGCCGTGCCGATGTCCATGCCGCGGTAGACCAGCGACGAATCGACGCTGATTACCTCGCCGTCGAAAGACTGGGCCAGCCGGATTCCCAGCCGGGTCTTGCCCGAGGCCGTCGGCCCCATCACGGCCACGACGACCGGCAAATCGGCCTTCTTCACCGCCCGCGCAGGAACAGGCGGTCGAGATCTCGGGTACTGAACTGCACCCAGGTCGGCCGCCCGTGATTGCACTGACCGCTGTTCTCGGTCGCTTCCATTTCGCGCAGCAGGGCATTCATCTCGGGCACGGTCAGTTTGCGATTGGCGCGGACCGATCCATGACAGGCCAGTGTCGACAGAATCTCGTGCCGGTACTGTTCGAGGCGGGAACTGCGCCCGTGCAACACCAGATCCGACAGCAGATCGCGCACCAGGCTTTCGGCATCGACTTCGTCCAGCAGCGCCGGAATTCCGCGGATCAGCACCGAGCCGGGCCCGGCGCAGCTGAGCTCCAGCCCCAGAGCAGCGAGTTCCTCGCCATGCTCCTCGACCAGATCGGCCTCGGCTGCGCTGACCGCAATCTGGACCGGCAGCAGCAGCGGCTGGCAGGCGACGGCACCACAGGACCATTGCCGCTTGAGCTTCTCGTAAGTGATGCGCTCGTGAGCGGCATGCGCATCGACCACCACGAGCCCTTCCTGCGACTCCGCCAGAATGTACGCGCCATGGAGGTGCGCCAGCGCGAAACCGAGCGCCGGTATCTCCTGCCCGGCCGGCGCGACCATTGGCGATCCCGCGTTTTCCGGGGAAGACCGATACAGGTCGGCGTAAGCTCGAACCTGATCGGCGACACCGAAGGACAATGGGGCCTGGACTGGCGTCCTGCTCTCGCCGAAAGACTGTGCCTCCGGGAAGGCCGGAGCCGGCACTGACGCCAAACCGGTGGCCGTCTGCTCCTGCCCCGGCCGGTTGTCGGCCAGTACTCTCTTGACTCCTCGGTGCAGAAAGTCATGGACCAGGCCGCTCTCCCGAAAGCGGACTTCGAGCTTGGCCGGGTGGGCATTCACATCGACCAGTACCGGATCGATCTCCAGATGCAGCACGTAGGCGGGATGACGCCCATGGTAGAGGACATCGTCGTAGGCCAGACGCAAGGCATGGCTGACGATCTTGTCGCGAACCAGACGCCCGTTGACATAGAAAAACTGCAGGTCCGGCTGGCTGCGCGAGAAGGTCGGCAACCCCAGCCAGCCCGTCAGCCGCAGTTCGCCCACCGTGAAATCCAGCCGCAGCGACTGCTGCAGAAACGCCTCGCCGCACAACAGCGCGACGCGCCCGCTCTGCTCGTGATCGTCGGTCGCGGGTCGCAGGTTTAGGATTTCGCGCTGGTTATGGCGCAGCTGAAAGCCGGTCCCGAAGCGGCTCAGTGCCATGCGCCGGATCAGCGTGTCGATATGCGAGAACTCGGTCTTGTCCGACCGCAGGAACTTGCGCCGCGCCGGCGTGTTGTAGAACAGGTCGCGAACCTCGACGGTCGTGCCCGGAGGATGCGCCGCGGGCTGGAATTCGAAGCCATCCTCGGTCCCGTCGGCGACGACCGACCAGCCGCAGGCGTCGTCCGCGGTACGCGAGGTCAGGCGCAGCCGGGCGACCGAGCTGATGCTCGGCAGCGCTTCGCCGCGAAAGCCCATGCTGCGAATCCGCTCCAGATCGCGCAGCGAAGCAATCTTGCTGGTCGCGTGACGCGACAGCGCCAGTGGCAGGTCCTCGCGGACAATACCGCAGCCGTCGTCGCGCACACGGATCAGCGCGAGCCCTCCCCGCTCGACATCGACGTGGACGGTTCCGGCACCCGCATCGAAGGCGTTCTCGAGCAATTCCTTGATAACCGATGCAGGCCTTTCAACCACTTCGCCGGCGGCAATCTGGTTGACCAGTTGGGGGGGCAGGATTTGGATACGCATGAGGTCAGCCGACACAACGGCCTTCATTGTAATGGGAAAGCGTCCGACTGATGCCGGGTGGCAGAAAAACCGCTCTGAAGGGCTGAAACTGGCTGTCCAAGTTGCTACCATCTTCGACGAATAACGGCGACCCATTGGTCCGCCACCCGAGGCTTGCCGCTACCCTGCATAACAGCGGGGACAGCGCAGGGAGCCCCTCAAGGAGTATCCATGTCCGACATCGAAATTGCGCAATCCGCCCGGATGCGGCCCATCATCGAGCTTGCCCAAGACCGCCTGGGTATACCGCCTGAACACCTTGATCCGTATGGCCACTACAAGGCCAAACTGTCACTGGAATACATCGACCAACTGCCGGCCCGCCCCGATGCCAAACTGGTGCTGGTAACGGCGATTAGCCCGACCCCGGCCGGAGAAGGCAAGACGACGACCACCGTCGGACTGGGGGACGCGCTGAACCGGCTCGGCAAGAGTACGATGATCTGCCTGCGTGAACCGGCCCTGGGCCCCTGTTTCGGAGTCAAGGGCGGTGCCGCCGGCGGCGGCTATGCGCAGGTCGTCCCCATGGAGGACATCAACCTGCATTTTACGGGTGACTTCCATGCGCTTGCTGTCGCCCACAACCTGTTGTCGGCGATGATCGACAACCACCTCCATCACGGGAACGCGCTGAATCTCGACGCCCGGCAAGTCCATTGGAAACGCGTCGTGGACATGAACGACCGCGCGCTGCGGGACATCGTAGTCGGACTCGGCGGCGTTCCCAACGGTTTTCCGCGCCAGGACGGCTTCGACATCATTGCGGCATCGGAGGTCATGGCGATCCTTTGCCTGTCGAACTCGCTGCAGGAACTGAAGCATCGACTCGGCAACATCCTGGTCGGTTACACGCGAGGCGACAACCGTCCGGTCTTCGCGCGTGACATCAACGCCCATGGAGCCATGGCGGTCCTGCTGAAGGATGCGCTGCGCCCGAATCTCGTGCAGACCCTCGAGAACAATCCGGCACTGGTCCACGGCGGGCCCTTCGCAAACATCGCCCACGGCTGCAACTCGGTCGTTGCAACCAAAGCCTCCCTGAAACTCGCCGACATCGTCGTCACCGAAGCCGGCTTCGGCGCAGACCTGGGGGCCGAGAAATTCCTGGACATCAAGTGCCGCAAGGCCGGCATCCAGCCTGACGCCGTCGTGCTGGTCGCGACGGTGCGCGCTCTGAAATACCACGGCGGCGTTCCCGTCGCAGAGTTGCAAACCGAGAACCTCGCTGCACTGGAAACCGGCTTTGCGAATCTGGCACGGCATTTCCACAACCTGACTCAGCAATTCGGTCTGCCCTGCGTGGTTGCGATCAATCATTTCAGTTCCGACACCGATGCCGAGATCAACCTGCTGCAACGCCGGGTGGGCGAACTGGGCGTACGGGCCGTGCTCTCCAAACACTGGGCGGAAGGCGGCAAGGGAGCGGAAGATCTCGCTCGGGAAGTGATGTCGACGCTCGACAACGAGCCCCCCGAATTCCGCTTTCTGTATGACGAGCACGCGCCGCTTTGGGACAAGATCAAGGCCGTGGCCACAAAAATTTACGGTGCTGCCGACGTCACGGCCGACTCCAAGGCGCGTGAACAACTGGCCCAGCTCAGCAAGGACTACAGTCACTTCCCGGTCTGCATTGCGAAAACTCAATATTCGTTTTCCGGTGATGCCAGCCTGAAGGGCGCTCCGACAGGCCATATTCTGTCGATACGCGAGGTCCGCCCCAGTCTCGGCGCCGAATTCGTCGTCGCTATCTGCGGCAACATGATGACGATGCCTGGATTGCCTCGAGTTCCAGCCGCGGAACATATCGACCTCGACGAGCAGGGCCGTGTCACCGGTTTGTTCTAGCGGCACTACGCGCCTGCCTGCCAGGTCAAAGTCTTTGTTCATGAGTGCCCAACGCTGTCGAGAAGAACTTCCAGCATGACGAACACATCGGTCTATGACTTTGCTCTACGAACGCTTGACGGACACCCGCTCAAGCTGGCCGACTTTCGCGGGCACGTCCTGTTGATCGTCAACACCGCCAGTCGCTGTGGCTTCACACCGCAGTATGCCGGGCTCGAACGGCTGCACCGGGATTACGCAGCGCGTGGTCTGACGGTCATCGGCGTTCCATGCAATCAATTCGGAGCGCAGGAACCCGGAGATTCCGAGGCGATCGCCGCATTCTGCGACACGCATTACGGCGTCAGCTTTCCGCTGTCGGAAAAGGAGGAAGTGAACGGCGACGGAGCTCACCCCTTGTTCAACTACCTCAAGCAGAGCGCTCCCGGCCTCCTCGGCACTACCGCGATTAAGTGGAATTTCACGAAGTTTCTGGTGAATCGCGATGGCCAGGTCGTTGCTCGTTACGCGCCGACCGACGCGCCGGAGTCACTGCGCAGTGCGATCGAGCGGCTGCTGGACCAGAACCATTGAACCCGCAACGGGCCCGATGGCTCAGAAAAACCGGCTGCAAACGCCGCGCGCCGACGGGTGGGGGACGGAAGCGCCGGATCATCTATCGGTAACTTCCGGCAGCCAGCCAGATCCGGAACATGAGTAACACGGACAGCAACTTCGAGGCTGACAGAGCGACCATACTGGCCGTCGACGACATGCCGGAAAACCTCGTGGTTCTGGGTGAACTGCTGCAGCCCCATTACCGCGTGCGGGCAGTGAATAACGGCACACGTGCGCTTCGGGCCGCCGCCAGCGCGCCGCACCCGGACCTCATCCTGCTGGATGTGATGATGCCCGACATGGATGGATATTCGGTGCTTCAGGAATTGCAGGCTAATCCATCGACCAGGGACATCCCGGTCATTTTCGTGACCGCAATGGACCAGATGGACGACGAGGAACGTGGACTCGACCTGGGCGCGGTCGACTACATCACCAAGCCGATCCGCCCGGCGATTCTGCTCGCGCGCGTGCGCAATCATCTCGAACTGAAACGAACACGCGACTGGCTGAAGGACCAGACGGGGTTTCTGGAGTCGGAGGTCGCTCGCCGCATCCGTGAAAACCAGTTGATTCAGGACGTCAGCATCCGCGCCCTCGCCAATCTCGCCGAAACGCGCGACTGGGAGACCGGAAACCATATCCGACGCACTCAGGCCTATGTGTCGTTGTTGGCCAATGCGCTGCGCGGCCATCCCCGCTTTGCGGAAGCCCTGAAGCCACGTCGCCTCGAACTCATCGTCAAGGCCGCACCGCTGCACGACATTGGCAAGGTCGGCATTCCCGATCAGATACTGCTCAAGGACTCACGGCTGACCGAGTCGGAATTCGAGATCATGAAGACCCATAGCCGGCTCGGCGCGGATGCCATTGACAAGGCCATGCGCGGCGCTCTGAACAGCGACGATTACGCGACGCTGCAAAAACACTGCCGGCTGGGATTTGAGGCGCTCGACCGCAGTGCTCAGGAAATCGAGGGTAGTCCACTCGCCTTCCTTGAAATCGCGAAGGAGATCGCGCTGCGGCATCACGAGAAATGGGATGGCAGCGGATACCCCGACGGACTGGCGGGCGAGGCAATACCGGTGCCCGCCCGCCTGATGGCTCTGGCTGACGTGTTCGACGCTCTGATCAGCCGTCGCGTCTACAAGGAACCGATCCCGCTGGACGAAACGGAAGGGATCATCGTGGCGGGTCGTGGTAGGCACTTCGACGCGGATGTCGTCGACGCCTTCATGACACTCAAGGAGGAGTTTGCCGCGGTTGCATTCCGGTATCCGGACCAAACCCCGCCAAACCGTTAGTCGACACGGTATCCGAGATTCGCTCGGATAACGCCCTTGATTTCGGGATTGCTATCGACTGTTCAACATCCGATGCCGCCGCATCGTGGCTCCGGCGCCGGGGCGATCAGGTAGAGATCCCCCCAACGGCCAGCGTGAAAGGACATTCAACCGGTTCGGGCCCTTATCTGGCGCACGACCCATTCAACGACCACAATGGCATGGTCCCACATCCGGCGAGCCGCAGCCGCAAGGACGTTCCCCGCGTCCTTTGCCGTGAGGCGAGCCAGCCGCCCGCCCCACGCACGAGCCGCAAACGGGGCACCGAAGGCACCGACCAGTGCGCCGATCACTGTCATACCGGAAAACCACGATTCGGTTTCCGGCGCAGACGCGCTTGCCGGTGCAGCCGCATTGGACATCCCGGTTCGATCAATATCCGCGGGCACCACCACCTGAGTCGGAGCAGGCCCCGGGCCGTAGTGGTCCCGAATCACCTGATCGGTCAAGCCGGGAATGCTCGGAAACGGCGCACTGCCCTTCCCAACGATCAACTGCGCCTTCATGCCCTTTTCCATGTGCTGCGCGATATCGCAGTGCACCAGATAGGTCTTGTCCTCGTTGGGCAGGATCAGCGTGCCGCTGATCTTGGCCGGCCCGGTGACTTCAAGATGGAACATGCCCTTGTCGTACATGTACTTCGGCAGGCCATGCATCATCCATTGATGACGGATGTGATCCTCGTTGATGAAGTGCACGGTCAGCTTGGTGCAAGGCTCGAAGCGAAACTCCTGCTGGTCGAACGCGAACATCGTTCCGGGAAAATTCTTCGAATACTTATGCCCGGCGCGTACCGTCACTTCCTTGGTCGCGGCAATCTTGCTACATCCATCCGGCAGGCGATCTTTGTTCTGCCCCATGATCATGCCGCCATCCATATCCATCAAATGGCCGTCACCATGATCCATCAGCATCGTGTGTTCGACGATTTCGTTGGATTCACCGGCAGGGTAAGCCGTCGTCGAAACGGCCGCGACAGCAGAGGCCAGGAGTAAGCGTCTGAGCGTGTTCATCGGGAATCTCAACCGGAAGTCTTGCTACGGAATTGGGTGATGAGTTGGTTGGAAAGCGCCATCACTCGCTCACGGTGAACAAACAAGAAGTAACCCAAGGTGCCCAGCAAAAACCCAAAGAACAGGTTTCCCCAAGCGCTTGAGGCAGCTGCTGCGGCTGGTGCGGCAGCGGTCGCAGTGGGTGCTGGCGCTGGCTCAGCCGACACTTCGGTCTCGGGCAGCGCGAGACTGCCCCAGTCGTCGCCGGACTCTTGCCACACCGGCACCTTGCGCTGCCAGAATTCCTTCGTGAAGTAGGGCTTGAGATCCATTCCGTGCGTCTTGGGTAGCCCCTTATCGTCAATGAATTCCTTGTAGACGAGTAGGCTGATGCTGCCACCCTCACCGACCCCGTCAGTGGTGAAGGCCTTCTCGACATGGTCATGGAACATCCATATGCCCGAGCCGAAGCTATGCAGGCCGTCATTGGTGGTGTTCAGTTCCAGATCCAGTCGCTGTGCGGGGGCCATGTTGTAGACGTCGCGCGTTACGCGCGCCTCGGGCCGCTGCGGCACACCGTCATAGTGCGTTTCTGTCGCCTTGTGGCCGTGAATGTGCAGCGCGAGATTCTCGGTATGCCCGTTGAGGACCCGCAGCTTAACTTTCTGGTTCGGTTCGACGACGATCAGTGACTCCCGCAGCGTGTACGGGAAGGCACGCCCGTTCATAAGATAATAATCGTCGGTAGCGTCCGTGATGTCGTATTCCTGGTTGATCGCGCGGGCGATCAGACGCGGATCGTTGTACGACTGCGTCAGCTTGTGCAGTTCCTTGTCGACCGACTGGTAGTGGATGTCGTATTCCTGTTGATACTCCGCAGCAACGGACGCGGACGGGTGCCGTACTTGACCTGCCCCGACGTTAAGGGTCTGGACCCAGTTGTTCGGACGGTTTTCCTCCACGACCAACATGCCCGCCAATCCCATCGGAATGTGGGTGTGCGGCTGCACGTGGCAGTGGTAATACATGGTGCCGGCCTGACGCGGCTTGATCACATAGGTCTTACTCTGACCCGGCATTACGTCCATCTGACTCGTCTGTCCGACACCGTCATTGCCGTCGCCGCTGTGATCCATGAATGGATGATCGACGCCATGCAGATGGATGGAATGCGGAAAATAGTGGCTGTTCTCGAGCGTGATCCACACGACATCGCCCTGCTCCACGCGAATCACCGGAGCCGGTGCCCTGAGATACGGATTGGCTTCGGCGCTGGCAAAGCTCTTTGTGGACATGTCGCGCGTCTTCGGGGCGAATACCCAGAAGGCGGGCTGGATGCCGGGCGCCACGTCGAAAGTCGGCACGACGCCCGGGAAATCGGGCGAGTGCCCGTTGACTTCGATCACTTCCAGCTTGATGACGATATGATCGGGGTCGCCGTCCCCGTCGATATCGTTCGTCTTGGTGATGGCGTCCGCAGCGAGCTGCGTATCCATCAAAGTCTGCATGGAGATATTGTTCGTGCCTTTCACGAACGCCGCAATGTCGGCAGGATTGTCCGGATCGCACACCCGTGATTCCTGAATTGCAACTCCCTCGAGGGTTTGCGCATCGCGCCAGATCGAAGGTGTTCCGGTGTCACAGAACGGTTCCGACTTGCCGGGGGCCACTTTGGCGCTCGGCGGCGGCGTGTTGACGGCACTGACGGGTGCGGCCCCGAGGGCGAGCATCGCACCGGCGAGGAAAGCAAACGAGCGATTGATCATCTTGCACGGGGCCATTACGGCGTAATGTGTGTAGCGCTAATTACGTCGGGCGACGTCCCTTTCGTTCTCCCGAAGTGTCTCTCCAGATCCGGCAGGGATCAGGCTGCCTTCTTTTTCTTCAGCAACTTGTCCACGATCGCCTGGAAGGCCGGATTCGACAGATAAAGGATGTAACCGACTGCGATCAGGATCACTGCGATCACGATGAAGGTGGTGGTCGACATCCCGCTGGCGGATGCACCCACTTTGAACGGGACGTGCGCGTCGACTTTCTGGCCTTCATTCACCAGAGTGACATGCGCCAGGTAAGGACCGGACTCCGTCAGGTTAAGCTGCGTGTTGTAGGTCCCCTTGGGGTTCTTCGTGGGCGGCTGATAGAAGACACGGGTGCCGGCAGGCTCCTTCGTGATCTCGAACTCCACCGTCATCTCGCGCAGCGCCTTGCCCTCGTAGTCGAATACGATGGTGACCGGGCCCACTTCGGGAATGTCGTTACAGTACTCCGTGGTTCCGCCGATCTGCGGCTGGTAAGCCGTAAAATGCACCAAGTGCGGGCCGACGTTGATCCGGCACTTGTCTGCCTCGACGCTCGCACCGCCATGGGCCCAACTGGCCGACGGGGCCAGTGCAGCCAGGAACAGGGTGATAACGAGCAGTCCGCCCCTTATAAAATTGGATGTACGCATAAAATCTTCCCTCGCTTGCAATTCAAGGTTGTTGTATTTCTCTATCCGGAACTCAGAACAGAGTGTCTGGCTGGTCGTACGCTAAGCGCTCGGAATGCCCGGATGCCGTTTCACCCGGCCTCAGGATGAGGAGTGGCGACTATACATTAGCGTGCGCTCAACGGTCAAAACCTGACGGTTTGTCAACCATTGTCGTGCGAACGCCGTGCACCGAAGAGCGTCGAGAACGAAACGTACACGGATGGTATGACAAATACTGTCAGAAAGGTTCCAATCGTCATACCGCCGACGATAACCCAGCCGATCTGCTGTCGGCTCTCGGCGCCCGCCCCGGTAGCCAGGGCCAGAGGGAGCGCACCGAGGATCATCGTCAGCGAGGTCATGACGATCGGGCGCAACCGGAGCACCGCGGCACTCGCGGCGGCATCGACGGCCGCCATGCCCGAGCGCGCGAGCTGGTTGGCGAACTCCACGATCAGGATGCCGTTCTTGGTGATCAGCCCGACGAGCATCACGAGGCCGATCTGACTGTAGACATTGAGCGTACCCCCACTGAGCTTGAGTGCGAGCAGCGCCCCGATCAGGGCGAGCGGAACGGTCAGCAGGATGATCAGCGGATCGGCGAAACTCTCGAACTGCGCCGCCAGCACCAGGTAGATGAAGGCCAGCGCAAACAGGAAAGTCAGGTACAAAGTCTGGCTGGACTCCCGAAACTCGAGCGACTGCCCGGTCAGGTCGGTCTTGAAGCTGGGCGGCAGCAACTCACGCGCGACGCGGTCGAACTCCGCCAGCGCCTGCCCCAGCGTAAACCCAGGCGCGAGATTCGCGGAGACGGTCGCAGCCCGCAGGCGGTTAAAGTGATTCAGTTCCTTGGCCGAGGCCAGCGTCTGCAAGTCGACCAGATTCGCCAGCTGTACCAGTTCCCCCTTTTCGCTGCGCAAGTAGATGGAAAGGATGTCGCCCGGCGCGGCGCGCTCGCTGTCCGCCAAGCGCACGATGACATCGTACTGTTCTCCCTCCCGCTTGAAACGGGTCACCTGCCGGCCGCCGAGCAGCGTCTGCAGCGTCCGCCCGATCTCATCGATATCGACCCCGAGGTCCGCCGCCTTCTCCCGGTTCACGAACACACGGATTTGCGGCTTGTCCATCTTCAGGTCGCTGTCGACGTTCATGATCCCGGGAAGCGTTGTGACCTTGCGCATGAAGCTGGTCACGCGCTCCTCCAGTTCCGCATAGGTCGGCCCCTGGATCACGAACTGAACCGGCGGGTTCCGGAAATTCTGCCCGAGGGACGGAGGATTTATGGGAAAGGCGAGCACCCCCGGCAGGCTCGTAAATTTCGGCATCAGCTCGGCGGCGATTTGCTGCTGCGACCGCGTGCGCTCACCCCACGGCACGAGCCGAACGAAGGCCAGTGCACTGTTGACCGGATTCGGCCGTTCCAACCCGGGCGCGACGACCATGAAATAGCTACTGACTTCCGGGATGACGGCGACGAATTTTTCGATCTGCGCCGCGTACGCATCGGTGTAGTCGATCGATGCACCCTCGGGGGCGGAGATCGCACCGATGATGTTGCCGCGATCCTCCTGCGGCGACAGTTCCGACGGCAGCGCCGCAAACAGCCGGTAGGTCGCATAGCCCATCAGGCCCATCAACAGAAAAGTCCAGAGACCATGGCGCAGCCACACGCGCAGCAGCGCCTCGAAGCCCCGCATCATCCGTCCGGGCGCGGCGGGCTCGTGGCCGCCGGCCTCCGGTCCGCTCGCGCGCAACAGGCGGGAGCACATCATCGGCGTGAGCGTCAACGCCACGAAGCCGGACACCAGCACCGCGCAGGACACCGCCAGCGCGAATTCCGAGAACAATCGCCCGGTGTTGCCGCTCATGAAGGCCAGTGGCGTAAAGACCGATGCCAGAGTCAACGTCATCGCGATCACGGCGAAGGCGATCTCCCGACTACCCTCCAGCGCCGCAGGAAACGGCTTCATGCCGGATTCGATGCGCCGGAATATGTTCTCCATCATGACGATCGCGTCGTCGACTACCAAGCCGATCGCCAGGACCAGCGCCAGCAGCGTCAGGATGTTGACGGAAAAGTCGAACACATAAAGAAAGATGAATGCACCGATCAGCGACACTGGAATCGTCACGAAGGGGATCAGCAGTGTGCGGAGCGAGCGCAGGAACACGAACGTGACGGCGAGCACCAAGCCCAGCGCTTCGAACAATGCCTTGTAGACGGCGCGGATGGACTCCTCGATGAATAGCGAGGTATCGAAGGAAACCCGCAGCGTCATGCCCGCCGGCAGGGTCGCATTGATCTTCGGCAGTTCCTCCTTGACCAGGCGCGCGACTTCGAGTGTGTTGGCGGTCGCCTGCTTGACGACGCCCAGCCCCACCGCCGGATTGCCATTCACGCGCACGATGTTGCGCTCGTCCTCGGAACCGATCTCGGCGCGCCCGACGTCGCTCAGCCGAATCGGATAACCGTTGACCTCGCGGATGATCAGCGCGTTGAATTGTTCCGGTGTGCGCAAATCCGTTTCGCTGAAGACCGTCAACTCCCGCATCAAGCCCTCGATGCGCCCGCCCGGGAGTTCGACGTTACGACGCTGCAGTGCGTTCTCGACATCCCCCACGGTCAGACCGTGCGCGGCCAGCCGATCCCGATCGAGCCAGATGCGCATCGCGTAGCGCCGCTCGCCACCGATGATCACATTCGAGACGCCGGGCAGAGTCTGCAGGCGATCCTGCACGAAGCGGTCGGCAATGTCAGTGATCTGGAGCGCACTGTGGCGTTCGCTGGAGAACGCCAACCAGAGCACCGGCTGCGCGTCCGCATCGATCTTGCTGATGACCGGCTCTTCGATTTCCTCCGGCAGGCGGGCGCGCACCCGCGACACGCGGTCGCGCACGTCGGCCGCCGCCGAGTCCGGATCGCGTGCCAGGGTAAATTCGACCGAGATCCGGCTGACCTCCTCGCGACTGACCGACTTCAGAATCTTGATGCCCTCGATTCCGGACAGCGAATCCTCGAGTGGACGAGTCACCTGGCTCTCGATGACCTCGGCGCTGGCGCCCTTGTAGACCGTGTTCACCGAGACCACCGAGGCGTCGATATCGGGATACTCTCGGACCGGCAGGCGTTCGAAGCACATGGCCCCGAGCAGGATCAGGATCAGGCTGGCGACGGTCGCCAGAACGGGACGTCGGATCGAGAGATCGGACAGGACCATCGGGGAATCAGCCCTGGGGTTCCAGCACCGACACGGTGGCACCGTCGCGCAACTTGGTCTGACCATCGGTCACGACACGATCGCCGGGAGCCAGTCCCGACGTAATCTCAACCGCGCCCTGCCGATGGTGGCCGGTCGTAACCTCGACCATGCTCACCTTGTCGCCGGCAAGGCGGAACACGTAGGCGCTGCTGCTCTTCTGCACGATGGCCTGTTCGGGCACGAACAGCGCCTCGCGCGTGCCGGCGAGCCCAAGCCGGATCCGCGTGAACATACCCGGCCGCAGCAGCATCCTGTCGTTCGGCAACCGCGCCCGGATCCGCACCGTTCGCGTCGCCTCGTCCAGGCGCGGATCGATCGCAAAGATCCTTCCCGCAAAGGTCCGGCCAGGGTAAGCCTCGACGCTGGCGGTAACTGCCAGCCCGTTGCTTATCGAACCCGAAAACTTCTCGGGAATCTTGAAGTCGAGTTTGACCGGATCTACCGCCTCCAGATTGACGAGATCCTGGCCAACGGAAACGTAGTCGCCCACGCTGACTACGCGCAAACCGATAATGCCGTCGAACGGCGCCCGGATCACCATCTTCGCAAGGCGCACCCGCTCGCGCTCGACCGTGGCATCGGAGACCTTCAGCTTGGCCAGTACCTCGTCGTACTGCTGCACGCTGGTCAGGTTCTTGCGGCGCATCTCCTTGACCCGCTCAAAGTTCTGACGGTCCAGCAACTGCTGCGCTTCAGCCTGGGCTAGGGTGGCTCGGATCTCATCGGCGTTCAGCACGAACAGCTCATCGCCAGTCCGAACCTTCGCGCCTTCGGTGAAGCGAATCGCCTCAATGCGGGCGGCCAGTTCCGGACGAATCACCACCGACTCGTTCGCCGCCAGCGTGCCGACCGCGGTAATTTCGTCATCCACGCGCTCCTTCGAGACCCTCGCCACACGGACGCCGACGGCCGGCGGCGGCCCTGGGGATGGTGGCGTCGGCGCTGCCTGCTGCTGCGCGGGGAGATCACCCGATGCGGCAGTTTGCAGATACCGCCACAACGCCAGACCGGCAGCGAGTGCCAGCAGGGCGATCAGCGCGAGAATTCGGGTTCGCATGAAGGATATCGAAGAGGGCAAGGCCACTCATGCCGGCGAAGAAAAACCGGCCAGGGTAGACTCCGAAATCCACCGACGTGTCGGCGGTGGCCCGTGGCTGGCGCCGTACCGGAAACCGACCCTGCCTGTCGTAGACGTATCCGGCTCGAAGGGTCAGGACTGAGAGGAAATGCTCTCGGTCACGCGGTCAGCCGGCTTCGAGCAGCGCGTCCAGTTGTCCGGACCGGTCGAGGGCCGCCAGGTCGTCAAAGCCACCGACATGGAAGTCGTCGATGAAGATCTGGGGTACTGTCCGCCGCTGCGTCCGGGCGATCATTTCGCTCAGGCGCGCCGGCTCGACATCGACCTGTATCTTTTCGATCTGCTCGACGCCTTTCGCGTTCAGCAACCGTTCCGCCATACGACAGAACGAACATAAGCGACTCGTGTACATCACGACTTTGGGCATGCCCGCTCCGGAAGAAAGGTTGAGCATTTAGTGTACCATGCACCCTCCGACAACCGCCGCGTCGCGGCCGCTGATGAAGGGGTGAAAGAATCATGACCACTGAACGCTGGGTCCGCGTCGTCGCCGGATTCTTTGTGTTGCTGTCACTGAGCCTGGGTATCGAGACCAGTCCCTTGTTCGTCAGTTCGAACTGGCTCTGGTTCACTGCGTTCGTCGGCGCCAATCTCTTGCAGAGCGGTTTCACCCGGCTCTGCCCGCTCGAAACGATCCTGAGAAAGATGGGCGTGAAATCTGCCGAGAGCGCCTGCTCCCGCTGACCGAAGCCTCACGTTCCGCGCGCCAGGCCCCCGGGTGGATCGCCGGTAACGTCGCCGCAACGAAAACGGGCGCCCTGAGGCGCCCGTCCGCGAAGTCCGGAATGTCCGGTTCGATCAGAGGTTGTAGCCGCGCTCGTTGTGTTCGGCCAGGTCGAGACCCAGCGTCTCGTCTTCCGGGGAAATCCTCAGGCCGCCGACCAGCAGGCCGACCACCTTCAGAATGATGTAGGTGCCGATCGTCGTGAAGACGACCGTGACCAACACGCCCTTGACCTGCACGCCAAGCTGCGCACCGATCGTGATGCCTTCAGCCAGGCCAGCGCCACCGAGCTCGGCCGCCGCGCACAGGCCGGTCAGAATGGCACCGACGATACCGCCGACGGCGTGGACACCGAACACGTCCAGCGAGTCGTCATAGCCCATCGCGCGCTTCAGTTTCGTCGAAGCCAGGAAGCACGCCACGCCGGCCACGCCACCGATCAGCAGCGCGCCCATCGGACCCGCGGTGCCGGCCGCCGGGGTGATAGCGACCAGTCCGGCGACGGCGCCCGACACGATACCGAGGACGCTCGGCTTGCCGTGGGTCAACCACTCGCTGAACATCCAGGCCAGGGCCGCCGTGGCCGTCGCGATTTGCGTGGTTGCCATCGCCATGCCGGCCGTACCGTTCGCCGCCACGGCGCTGCCCGCGTTAAAGCCGAACCAGCCGACCCACAGCATCGACGCGCCGATCACGGTGAGCACCAGGTTGTGCGGCGGCATCGGGGTTTCGGGATAGCCTTTGCGCTTGCCGAGCATCAGCGCGGTCACAAAGCCCGCGATACCCGCATTGATGTGAACGACCGTGCCGCCCGCGAAATCAAGGACGCCCCAGTCCCACATCAAGCCACCGTCACCGCTCCATACCATGTGGGCGATCGGGGTGTACACCAACGTAAACCAGATTGCAGTGAATAGCAGCAGCGCGGAAAACTTCATGCGCTCGGCGAAGGCACCCACGGTCAACGCCGGGGTGATGATCGCGAACGTCATCTGGAAGGTCATGAACACCGTTTCGGGGATCGTCATGGTCAGGCTGTCGCGCTCCACCGAAGAGAGGAACGCCTTGCCGAAACCGCCGATCAACGAGTGGAAGTTGAACACACCCTTTTCCATGCCGGTGGTGTCGAAGGCCAGACTGTAGCCGTATAGCATCCACAGCACGGTCATCAACGACGTGATGGCGAAGCATTGCATCAACACCGACAGCACGTTCTTCGTTCGCACCATGCCGGCGTAGAACAGCGATAGGCCGGGGATGGTCATGAACAGCACTAAGGCCGTGGAGGTCAGCATCCATGCCGTGTCACCGGAGTCCAGTTTCGGTTTTTCCTCAGCTGCCGCGGCCGTGTCCGGCGCGGCTTCGGTCTCGATGACCTCGACGATGGTCTCGGTGACCGTGCCTGCGGGCGAAACCGTCTCGGCGAATGCAGCGCCCGACAAACCCAAGCTCAGGAAAAGCAACAACCCAGTCAAATATCTCATCTGATTCTCCGTTTCTTATAGAGCTTCGGGACCGGTTTCACCCGTCCGGATGCGGATGACCGAATTGAGATCGAACACGAAGATTTTCCCGTCACCGATCTTGCCGGTGTTGGCGGTGCGGCGAATGGCATCCAGCACGGCGTCGAGCTGGTCGTCGGCCAGCGCGACTTCGAGCTTGACCTTGGGGAGGAAGTCGACCACGTATTCGGCGCCCCGGTACAACTCGGTATGGCCCTTCTGCCGTCCGAAGCCCTTGACTTCGGTCACCGTGATCCCGGAAACGCCCACTTCGGAAAGAGCCTCCCGTACATCATCGAGCTTGAACGGCTTAAGAATCGCTGTCACAAATTTCATCTTAAGTTCTCCTGAGAAAACATCACTATGGCGGCTCCGTCGAGACCTCGAATGATCCGGGCCGAAATCAATATTCACCGTCACGGACCGACAATTCGGCCGATTCGAGAGCAGGAAAAGCACGACCTATGCCATGACCGACTTCCAACGAAACCTACGCTTCTTCGCCGAGCGCCCAGCCTGACCCAACCCCAAGAACGCACCACAACAGGGCTATTTGACGCATACGCACCATCTAGGTGCACTCGTAGAACTTCTAAGGCAGCCGCCTCGGCTGGACAGCGTGTTCACCCTTCGCTATCCTCCAAGCCATGTTCGATCCCGCATCCCTCGATGAACTCTCCAAGCGTCTGGCCGACGCCATCCCCGGCGGCCTGATGCAGATCCGCGACGAGATTCAGAGAAATTTCCGCGCCATCCTTCAGGGCACCTTGTCCCAGATGAATCTGGTCAGTCGCGAGGAATTCGACGTGCAGCGCGAGGTGCTGGCCCGCACCCGGGCCAAACTCGAAGCGCTCGAAGCCCAGATCGCCGAGCTGGAAAAGCAGCTTCTGAAGCCCTAGCGCCCGGCCGCGTCGCAGCGTGAGCCTGGCCATCGTCTACACGCGGGGAAGGCAGGGTATCGCAGCCCCGCTGGTCACGGTTGAAGTTCATATTTCCAACGGCCTGCCGAACTTCACCATCGTGGGCCTGCCCGAAACCGCCGTGAAGGAAAGCAAGGACCGCGTCCGCGGCGCCCTGCTCAATTGCCACTTCGAATTCCCCGCCCAGCGCATCACCGTCAACATGGCGCCGGCCGACATTCCCAAGGAAGGCGGCCGCTTCGACCTGGCCATCGCACTCGGCATCCTCGCCGCCTCGGGGCAGATCCGTCGTGAAGCGCTGGCGGCGATGGAGTGCGTTGGCGAGTTGTCCCTGAGCGGCGAACTGCGGCCGATCGTCGGCGCCTTGCCGGTCACCGTCGAAGCCCGCAATGCGGGCCGATCGCTGGTTTTGCCCTGCGGCAATGCTGCCGAGGCCAGTCTGGTCGACGGCGCCGACATCCTGCCGGCAGCTCACCTGCTGCAGGTTTGTGCGCAACTGAACGGCCAGGAATCCATCGCATTCGGGACCTCGGTCCCCGAATTCGAGGCGCCGGCAACCATCCCGCCGGATCCCCCCGATTTCGCGGACGTGCAAGGTCATTTCCAGGCCAAGCGCGCGCTGGAGGTGGCTGCCGTCGGCCGTCACAACCTGCTGATGGCGGGCCCGCCGGGCACGGGCAAGTCCATGCTCGCCACCCGCCTGCCGGGCATCCTGCCACCGTTGAGCGAGGCCGAAGCGCTGGAAACCGCGGCGATCGCATCGGTCAGCGAGTTGCCGTTCGCGCCTGCGCTGTGGCGAACGCCGCCGTTCCGAGCACCGCATCACACGGCCTCGGCACCGGCCCTGGTCGGCGGGGGCAGCAACCCGCGGCCCGGCGAGATCTCGCTGGCGCATAATGGCGTGCTGTTCCTCGACGAACTGCCCGAATTCGACCGCAAGGTACTCGAGGTACTGCGGGAACCGATGGAAGCCGGCACGATCACCATCTCGCGCGCGGCCCGGCGCGTCGACTTCCCGGCACGCTTCCAGCTCATCGCCGCGATGAATCCCTGTCCCTGCGGCTATCTGGGCGATGCCTCCGGACGCTGCCATTGCACCGCGGATCAGGTGCAGCGGTACCGCCAGCGCATATCGGGCCCATTGCTCGATCGCATCGACATGCATATCGAGGTTCCGCGCATCGGAAACGCGATGCTGCGCGACGCCAGCCCCGACCGAGACGAAACCAGCGCCACGATCCGCGCACGGGTTGCGGCGGCCCGTCAGCGTGCGCTGGACCGGAGTGGCGTGCCGAATGCCGCGCTGACGCCGCAACAGATCAAGCGCGTCTGCCGGCTCGATGCGCCGGGACAGAACCTGCTGGAGCAGGCGATTGAGCGGCTCGGCCTGTCGCACCGCGCCTATCACCGCATCCTGAAGGTGGCGCGCACCATCGCCGATGTTGCCGGCAGCGCCGACATTCTTCCGCCGCACGTCGGCGAGGCGATCTCCTACCGCCGGCTCGACCGCCAAACTCCGGCCGCGTGACGCATGGCGATCGAACTGAACCCGCCGCAGCGCGCCGCGGTCACGACCGTCGACTGTCCGCTGCTGGTGATCGCCGGCGCCGGCAGCGGCAAGACGCGGGTAATTACCGAGAAAATCGCCCACCTAGTGCGCCAGGGCACGGCGGCCCGCTATATCACCGCGGTCACGTTCACGAACAAGGCCGCCCGCGAGATGAAGAGCCGCGTCAGCCGTACCCTGGACGACCGCGAACTGCGTGGGCTGACGGTCTCGACCTTTCACGCCCTGGGGCTCGACATCGTCCGCCGCGAGCATAAGGCGCTGGGCCTGAAGTCCGGCATCTCGATCTTCGACGAACACGACCGGATGGCCGTGATCCGCGAACTGTGCGCGCAGCACCCCGAACGCTTCGATGCCGATCTCGCGGCCGCGTACGCGAGCCAGATCAGTCGCTGGAAAAACCTGTTCCTGCTGCCCGAGCAAGCGCTGCAAGCGGCGACAGACGAGCCGCAGCGCGCCGCGGCGGGCCTGTATGCCGAACTGCTGCGCCTGTTGAAGTCGTACAACGCGGTCGACTTCGACGACCTGATCCTGCTGCCGGTCATGCTGTTCCAGCAGCAAGACGACGTGCTGGAGAAATGGCGCAACCGCATCCGCTACCTGCTGGTCGACGAGTATCAGGACACCAACGAAACCCAGTATCAGCTCGTCAAGCTGCTGACCGGGCGACTCGGCCGTTTCACGGTCGTCGGCGACGACGACCAGTCGATTTACGCGTGGCGGGGCGCGCAGCCGGAGAACCTCGCGCAGTTGCAGCGCGATTTTCCGCGCCTGAAGGTCATCAAGCTGGAGCAGAACTACCGCTCGACCGGACGGATCCTCCGCGCCGCGAATCAGTTGATCGCGAACAATCCGCACGTCTTCGAGAAAAAACTCTGGAGCGCCCTGGGCCACGGCGATCCGATCCGGGTCTTGCGCCATACGGACGAAATCGCCGAGGCGCGCCAGATTGCCTCGGACATCGTCCACCACAAGTTCCGTCACGGCACCGAGTTCCGTGACTATGCCCTGCTCTACCGCGGCAACCACCAATCCCGGCTATTCGAGCGCGCGCTCCGCGAATTCAGCGTGCCTTATTTCATCAACGGCGGTCCGTCCTTCTTCGGCTATGCGGAGATCAAGGACGTGCTCGCCTATCTCCGACTGATCATCAACCCGGACGACGACGCCGCCTTCCTCCGCATCGTCAACGTGCCACGCCGCGAGATCGGACCGGCAACGCTCGAGAAGCTGGGCCAATATGCGCAGCGGCGGCATGTCAGCCTGTTCGATGCCTGCTTCGAGCTCGGGCTCGCGCAGGAACTGTCCGACTCCGCCCTGCAGCGGCTCCGGCATTTCTGCGAACGCATCAGCGACGTCGCCGACCGCTGCGAGCGCGGCGACACCTTCGGCGTTCTCGACGACTTCATTACAGGCATCGGTTACGAGCATTGGCTGCGCGAGAACAGCGCCAGCGCCGCGACCGCCGAACGGCGTTACGGCAACGTGCGCGAGCTGCTGGACTGGCTCAAGCGCATCGCCAGCGAGCAGGAGCAGCAGAAGACGCTGGCCGAGTGCGTTTCCAAAGTGCTGTTGCTGGATCTGCTCGACCGCCAGGACGAGGAGAACAGCGGCGACCGCGTCAACCTGATGACGCTGCATGCGGCGAAGGGCCTGGAGTTCCCGTACGTCTATGTCGTCGGCGTCGAGGAGAACCTGCTGCCACACCAGACCAGCATCGAGGAAAACGGCATCGAGGAAGAACGCCGTCTCGCCTACGTGGGCATTACCAGGGCGCAGAAGCAGCTCACACTGAGCTACTGCTCGCAGCGCAAACGCTATGGCGAAGCGGTAAGTTGCGAACCCAGCCGCTTCCTCGAAGAATTGCCGCCGGAAGATCTGGAGTGGCCGGACCGCGTGCCGATCGACCCCGAAGAGCGCAAGGAGCGCGGCCGCGCCTCGCTGGCCCAACTGCGCAGCCTGTTAAGCGACGGTTGAACTGTGATATAGTTCGCGTTCAACGCGCCCGTAGCTCAGTTGGATAGAGTGTTGGCCTCCGAAGCCAAAGGTCGGACGTTCAAGTCGTCTCGGGCGCGCCACTCTATCGCTTCCGCAGTGATAGAGCGCAGTTGTCTTCCCCAGTGCCGGCAATCGGCCAAAGTCCAGTCAGTCGTCGGGGCGTAGCGCAGCCTGGTAGCGCACCTGTATGGGGTGCAGGTGGTCGGAGGTTCAAATCCTCTCGCCCCGACCAATTAAAACAAATGGATACGAATTAGAGCTAGACGCCAAATTCGCGAATCCCAAAAATTACCCCAACTTCTACCCCAACCAACGCGGAAGGTGGCTCGCCATCGGCGGACACACGCTCCGCTACCTGTAAGATCAAAGGGCTGTCGTAACAGTCCCTGTCAAGACCATCAGCGCGCGTTACCCACCGACTCACCGCTGATCCGACAAAAAGTCGCCCAGTTCTTTGCCAGGATCGGCGCCCGGCAGCGTCCGGCCTGATTCACCCGCGGCATAGTGGGGAACGGCGCTAAAGCGATTTCGTTGCAACAGGTCGGCATCACTGGCATGGAGTATTCGACCATCCGCCTCCGAGTTTCCAGGTCCTGCGGCGCACGCTAATCAACACCGAACTAAATCCCGAAGCAGGCCGCTATCCCAACTCAGGACACTTTTGCGATCAGTAGCTACTGTGCCGGCTTCTGTCCGGTGGCCTCGACCGGTTCAGGATACAAATCGAGGTAGACGTAACTCGCCTCTCGGCGCAGTCCCTCTGCCGGATAGGTTCTCACCAACCGCTGGTTCTCTGCGTCATAGGCGATGCCGTCGACCAAGCACGCCTCGGCGACGCGCGGATTGTAGCCGTGCAGCCAAACGAAGTTCTTTCTCGTCCAGGCGAGTACGGCCTTCTGGAGGGCACGGCTGTCCTTGTCGTAGTCACCCTGCCTAATGGTGAGGTCCAGGACATTGAGGCAGAACCCGAGAATTCTTGCCCCCTTGAAGTTTGCAAACTGCCTCATCTTGGCGACTTCCTCGTAAATCAACCGACGAGCTTTAAACTTGACCAACTTGCCAGCCACTCCGCTGAGGTGGTTGCCATTGAACAGTCTGCCCCAGACGGCGTTGTACTGAACCCTCCAGCATTGGTCGCTCGGCGATGTCACGGCGGAGGCGGCAAAAACGACTTCGAAGATCATGCCGGCGAGACCGTCATAGACTTTCTCACAACCCAGACCCCCGGTTTTCTCCCGGCCGCGCAATTTCAGGTGATCCGGTACGCCCTTCTTGTCGAGAATCTCCACCGCTTCTTCAATGAACTTGACGACGACTTGAAGCCGGGACAGCACGTCGTCATCCCATGCGACGTTGGTGACTCTGTCGAGTTTGTAAACGTCGGATGCAGCTTCCTCGATGTGACCCATCGCTCGGTACAAGACGAAGGAGTGGGTCTGGATGTTCTCGTCCACATAGTCCCTGAAAGTCATAAGGACGACTCTGCAGTACGCCTTCCACTGCGCAGCATTCCACTTCGACTTGCCCCACCAGAAGATATCTGGATCTGGGTCAAAGAGCGTTCCGATAGTCTCGACCATCAAATAGTCCGAGAACATAGTCTGCGTGAGAGGCTTGTGGTGACCGATAAGCCCCGAGTCGTACCCTTCAGCCTCGTGGAAGATAAATGAGTCCCGGTTGGCCAAGGCTTCGTTAACGATGTTCCTGGCGAAGATCTCCAACTGGATGTCGTACTTCTTCGCATCCCTCATCGCTTGGAAAATGGCCAGTGCGGTCCCGGGTGACGACTCGACGATTGCCCGGCATAGCCTCTTGTCAGCAATTAGCAACAGCAGGTCGTTCGCGTATGCCTCGACCTTGGGCGGCTCCCATGGTTGCTCACCCTCGCGCTTGAGTCCGTAATTCTCGTGCTTGCTCCTATCGGTTGCATAACGCACGAGTGTCCTAGCTGACGGCGTGATCTCATCGGCGATGACCGCCAGTTCTGCTGGGGAGCCCTTCAGAATGAAGCGGTACAGCGTGCGCGCAAATCGCTGGGCATTCCGCCTGCCATAGGTAGGCGGCCGAATAAAGGCGAACCATGCCCAAGTCAGAAAGGTGAACAGGAACAACGCGCCAAGAAGAGCCTGCCACGATGCGGGCGTCAGGATATTCCCTTTCGGCACTAGCCACTGCTCCGCACGCCAAAGGTCGGTCAACAGCGACAGGAAACCTACGGCAGTTACAACAGAGAACGTTACGCCTTGAAGAGGGATTGGGGCCGTACGAACGCGGAAGCGATAGCGCACGTCCGCGATAGTCCAAGCGAGCACCATCAGCGCGAGCGCAGCCAGGAACTCTGAGAACCCGAAAAACCTCTGGCCACTGGCATCAAGTGGAATGAAGCAGATGCCCATTAAGCACTTCTCTGCTGACACGCGCGACTTACCTGCCTGTTGTCTCTCCGCCTAGGCCAAGTATCGCAACAATTGATGCCATGGCGCACTCGCTTCAGCGCTCGGGCGCTCGCTATGGAAGCGGGCCGCCCATGCGGCGAGCTTCGGAGCCGGGCAGAGCCTTGACGCTTGAGTGACTGCTTTTGGCATTACCATCCATCGGTCAGGTCATGGCCAGAACAGGTAAACGGATGAATCCTACATCCGAGTCCCACAACCGCCCCTCGTCCCGTTCGTCTTGGTCTACAGGCTTACCCGCGATCGGAATGCAGATATTCCAAACCATGCGAAAGACGCCGCCGTCGGGACACACGGTTGAGCCGTCCATCGCGATGACGATTACCTGCACCTTGGCGCCATCATCCGCTTGCCCGACGAGCTGAAACGGTATTCGGGGCGCCGCTGGCCTCGCACCTTCGCCACGCGGTGAAGCGCAGCGTGATGGGCATGACATTCGATACCGCGGCGCTGCTCTGACGATCTCGCTAACGACTGCCAAGCTTGATCTTGCCCATCCCCTCGGCAACTCAAGATGCCGTCCTTGGATGGCCGAGTGGAAGGCGAACCCGAGCGAACACCGAGTTTGCCCGGTTCCCAGGGTCTCGATTCTCGGCACGTCATGTGGTGACTGCGCTGTCGTTCGCTAACGACAAGAGCAGGTCAGGGGAAGCCCGATGCCGCGACTGAAGGCCTATATCCCTGCCGAGGCAAGACCGCCGACCGTTTGCTCCAAGGGATCATGCCATGAGCAAACTTCTCTTTACTGAACATAACCTTAGGCAGTCGAAGCGCATAAAGTCAACGCTGCAACGGAGCAGCGCGACCATCTGGGATCGTCGAGTGGCACCCATTATGCTTACGACGAAGGCCATGGCCGCTACGGTCCGGCTCGTAGCCATGCGGTTACCTCCCTGATCTCATTCGATCCCGTCGCCGGTGTTCGGCGGCCAACCGACTTCGACAAGACTCACCGCAACGGGCCGAGGCCTGTGCCCCAGCCCGCAAGAAGAATAACCATCAAGAGACTGGACCCAATCTATGCTGTTTCGTGAATTGCCCAAGACCCCGACCAGCCATGCAGACGCATCGGCAGACCGAAGCCTGTTGCTCATCGCCGGGATGAGCCTCGCGATAGCCGGCGGCAACGCCGTCGCGGCGACCTATTACGTCGCGCCGGGCGGCAGCGACGCGAACCCCGGATCCTTCGACCGTCCCTTCAAGACGCTCAACGCGGCCGCCAGAAAACTCGCGCCGGGCGATACGCTGTTTGCGCGCGGCGGCACTTATGTCGAACGCCTGGTCATTAGCAAATCCGGCACGGCCGCCGCGCCGCTGGCCGTCCGCGCTTATCCCGGCGAAACCCCGGTCATCGACGGCCAGTACCGCCTGGCCGCCAACTGGAGCAATCTCGTCGCCCTGACCGGGACCTACATCGAGTTCGCCGGCTTCGAGGTCAGGAACGGCCTCGGCCAAGGCATCAATATGGTCGGGCCCCACAACACCGTCCGCGGTTGCAACGTGCATCACCATGCCGCACGCGGCGTACTGGCCGCCGGTGACTACAGCCTGGTCGAAGACACGCGGGTCTGGTGGAACGCCACCGACAACTGCCGCCTCAGTACCTGTCCGCCGACCAAAACGCCGAACGGCGGCTGGGGCAGCGGACTGAGTGCGGCGAAGGACCCGGTCGACGGCCTGACGCAGCATGCCGTCCTGCGCGGCAATACCGTGTTCAACAACTGGGGCGAGGGCCTGTCGACATTCCAGGCCGACGACACCACGCTCGAGGGCAACGTCGTCTACGACAACTGGGCCGCCAACCTCTATGTGTCGGATGCCACGAACGCCTGGGTGGCGGGCAATCTGATCTACTTCTCGGCGAACCCCGCTGTCGGGCGCATCGCGATCAATATTGCCCTCGCCGATGAGAAGGGCACACCCGCTTCCCGCGGCACGACCCTCGTCAACAACCTGGTGAAGGGCGGCTCGCTGAATCTCAAGTGGTGGGCCGACCGGCGCTTCCCCCAGGGCAAGCTGCAGGACGTCCTCATCGCCAACAATACCTTCGTCGACACGCAATCGACCAACGTCCAATCGGCCTCCCTCGCCATCGACGCCGCCGCGCATGTAAACGTGCAGATCCGGAACAATCTCGTGAAACAGGACACCGCCCCGCGCTGCATCAATGTCGGCGCCGGCGACATCACCTTCTCCGCCAACCTGTGGTCCAAGGCGCCGAATGCGGCCGCCTCGGCCGGCAACGATGTCGTCGGGTCACCGCAACTGGCGCTGACCGGACCGGTCGCGGCCGGCGCCCTCACCGGCGACTACTTCACGCTCACGCCGACCTCACCCGCCATCGGCCGCGCCGACCTGCTCAGCGACGTGCTGGACGATTACTTCGGCACCCCGCGTGACACGATGCCGGACATCGGAGCCCACGAATATTGATCCGGACTCAGCCGGCGACGCGTAGTACTCGACAATCAGACCGGCCTGCAGGCTCGCCCCCCCGGGCCTGGCGAGGCCGTCGCACAGCGACTGATCTCAAGGGCGGCGCCGATTTCTGTTGGCGCCGGGCCGCGTCACGCCATTAACCCCTAACCCGCATCAGCCCCAACCACCAGTAAATCCTACGCACACGGGGCGTGAGCCAATGCCCGGACTCCGGTTCGCAGGACTGGGAAACTGGGTCTGCCGGACAGTCAAGGCCTTGCTGAATAAAGGTCGGAAGCGTTCTGGCGGCGCATGCGCCCCGATCGTCTTGCGGCCCACCCCGTACCGTCGCGCAACCACAGCCACTGACCACCGGCCGGGTAACTGTCACCACCTTGGAATGGGGAGATCCGACATGGCTGCGAGCAAACGCACCAAGGCCTCTGGCCTGCTTTTTTTGCTTCCCGCCGTCGCGCTGAGCGCGACCGGCGACTTTAACAACGACGGCTACGACGACCTTGCCGTCGGCGTCCCGAGCGAATCGGTCGGCCTGGTCAGCGGCGCCGGCGCGGTCAACGTACTTTCGGGCTCGGCGGCCGGCCTTACCGACGTCGGTAATCAGATCTGGAATCAGGACAGTCTCGGGGTGCTAGATATAGCCGAGGCGGATGATCAGTTCGGCGATGCGCTCGCGGTTGGCGATTTCAACAGCGACGGCTACGACGACCTCGCGATAGGCACGCACTTCGAGGATATCGGTGCAATCAGCGGCGCTGGTGCGGTCAGCATATTGCTCGGCTCGGCCGCTGGTCTTACCGAGGTCGGCGATCAAGTCTGGCACCAGGACAGCACCGGCCTCGTGGACGTCGCGGAGGCGAACGATCGGTTCGGAGCAGCGCTGGCGACCGGTGACTTCAACCATGACGGTTACGCAGACCTCGCCATCGGCATACCGGGCGAGTCGGTCGGCGCGGCGATCTCCGCGGGCGCCATCCAGGTACTGCTGGGCTCGGCGGCCGGTCTCACCGACGCGGGAAACCAGTTTTGGCATCAGGATAGCCCCGGGGTGCACGACGCCGCCGAGGCCGGGGATGAGTTCGGATCGAAGCTGGCAGTCGGCGACTTCAACGACGACGGCTACGACGACCTCGCGATCGGCGTGCCTTATGAGTCGTTAGGTGCCATCAGCACCGCCGGTGTGGTGCATGTGCTGCTGGGTTCGCCGACTGGCCTGACCGATGCGGGCGATCAGCTATGGCACCAGGACAGCGGCGGCATTCTGGGTGTCGCCCAGGCGGACGACCAGTTCGGTCGGGCGCTGGCTGCGGGCGATTTCAACCAGGATGGCTACGACGATCTGGCGATCGGCGTGCCTCGGGAGGATGTCGCCGGCACGGCGAACGCCGGCGCCATCAATGTTCTGCTGGGCTCCGCCGCCGGTCTGACGGCGGCCGGCGACCAGCTCTGGCACCAGAATACTGCGGGGATCCACGATCTCGTCGAGCAGGATGATCAGTTCGGTCACGCGCTGGCAGCCGCCGACGTGAATGCCGACGGATTCGACGATCTGGCCATCGGCGTGGTTGGGGAAGACATCGGTGCGTTGGCGAGCGCCGGTGCCGTACACCTGTTTCTGGGGTCGGCAGTGGGACTGACGGCGGCCGGTGATCAGTTCTGGCACCAGGATACGGCCGGCGTTCTGGACACCGCGGAGGGTGGTGATCAGTTCGGCGATGCCCTGGCCACCGGTGATTTCAACCAGGACGGCTACGCCGACATGGCCATCGGCAACTTCGGCGAGGACCTGGCCGGGGTCTTCGACGCGGGTGCGGTCAACTTACTCCCGGGCAATGCGGCAGGTCTCACCGCGGTGGGTGATCAGTTCTGGAATCAGGACAGCGCCGGAATTCTCGATACGGTCGAGAACGGCGACAACTTCGGGAGCTTCTAGCGAAAATGGCCTGGGCGTGACATCAGGAAACCGCCAACCACCACGGCTGCCGGCGAAGCGACGGACCGGGCCCCGGGCGCAAACGCCCCGATGGCCATCGGTTCGGATTGTGATCGGGTGTCGTCTGCGGCCTGTTTGGTCCGGGCGGACTCGTGCATCGGTCTGCCATCACGGCACGGAGCCAGGTCCGTGCCGTGATGACGGGCCGGACGTCACAGCAGAATGAAGAGGATCACCAGACCGGCGACAACGTAATAGAGTCTGGGAAACGTGTTCTTGAAACTGCCGATGGACCAGTCATCGACGATCCTCAGCCAGTTCGCGGCACAGTCGATGTAACCGCCCGCCCGCTCCGCAAGATCTTTCTGCTCTTCTGCCATTGCCTCTCCTCCGATTGATACAGTTAATTTTAGTTATGAATAGAACGCGATTTTTCGCGCCCCGTGTATCTTACACAGCATTTGCCTTGATCGGACCCGAACATGCTTCGGCTGCAGCGGACATGCGGAAACGAACAGGATCATGCGGTGAGTGCCGGGGATAGCCCATACGGCGTGAACACCGAGACCTGACAGCCGTTTTGGCGCGATAATCGAGGCGCGTTGTACAGATGTCTCCGCCATGGACCGCCGGACCAATGACGATACCCCCGCCACTGCACCCAGGACATTCCGCACGCGGCCGAGTGACTGCATCACTCAGGCACCACCGGCACCGCTCTGGAGCCCATCCGGCGCCGACACCGTGACAAGGTCGCTGCGGTGCTGCTGATTCCCTTCCGGCTCGGAGCTGTCGCTTACGCCGTCGATGTGACCGACGTGCATCAGGTGCTGCCGCTGCCCAGGCTCCGATCGGTACCGGGCGCGGCGGACTGGCTCCGCGGCGTGTTCGTCTTCCAGGGCGCGGTGATGCCGGTGGTCGACTTGTGTCAGATCGCCTGCGGCCAGGCCTGCCCTGAGCTTCTGAGTTCGCGCCTGTTGCTTGTCGGCAACCGTGGAAACGACACTCACTTGCCGGCGCTGGGCTTGCTCGCCGAGGCGGTCACACAGGCCGTGCGTGGGGACACCGTGGCTGTCCCGCGAACGGTCGGTGGGCCGATCGGGCCGGCCTACACAGGGTCGTGGGCCCAGATCGACGGTCAACTGGTGCAACTGATCGCCTGGGAGTCTTTGGCAACGCCGGAAGTGCGGGCCCTTTACCAGACGGACCCCGGCGATGATGGATGATCCGGCGATGCCTGCGATACACGAAGAACTGGCCGGATTCGCGGCAGGGCACGGTATCGACCTCGCGGTGATCGGTCCGGCGACCGTGCTTTCGGCAGTGCGCGCGCGGATGCACGCGACGGGATGCGACGCCGGCATCTATCGGCGACTGCTTGCCCGGGATGCCGGTGAACAGCAGGAACTGCTCGAAGGGCTGCTTGTGCCCGAGACCTGGTTCTTTCGCGATGCCGCCGCCTTCGATCTGCTGCAGCAGTCCGCTGTCGAACACCGGCGCGGGAGCCGCGGGGATGCCCCGTTTCGGGTGCTGAGCCTGGCCTGTTCGACGGGGGAGGAGATCTGGTCGATCGCCATCGTCCTGCACGAGGCGGGACTGTTGCCGTCACAAATCCGGATCGACGGTCTGGACCTGAGCCGGAACGCCGTCGCGGCGGCGCAGTCGGCAATATATGGCCCGCATTCGTTCCGCGGATCCCAGCTAGGGCATCGGGAGCGGTTCTTCCTCGATCTCGGGGGAGGAAGGCGCGAAGTCACCCCTACCTTGCGCGATTGCGCCACGATCGCGACGGGCAACCTGCTCGATCCGGCACCGGAGCAGACCTACGACGCTATTTTCTGTCGCAATGTCATGATCTATATGACCGCCTCGGCCCGTCAGCGCACCGTGGAACGCGCGCGTTCCGGGCTCACGCCGGGCGGCCTGTTCTTCGTCGGTCACGCCGATGCGCCAGCGGCGGCAGAGGCCGGCTTTCGGCGACATCCGACGACGGGCGCATTTGCATGGGTTCGCGACGCAGACGCTCGGCTTCCCAGCCCGCCGCGCTCGACCGAACCGGCCAGGCAGTCCAAGGCCGGCAAGCCGCTGCCGCCGAAGAGCTTCACTCGGACCGCTCAGCTCCCGGACACGGACGACCCCGCAAAGGGTTCCGTACCGGATGGCTTGTCCGAAATCCGGCGTCTGGCGGACGGCGGATACTATGGCGATGCCGAACAGGCGTGCCAGCGAATCCTGCAGCGACGACCGCTCGATCCGGACGCGCTGGCCTTGCTCGGGCTAATTGCTATGGCGACGGGACGCCGCGACGAGGCGATCGGCCACCTCCGCCGGGCCGTCTATCTCGATCCCTCGCATCCCGAGGGTCGCGCGTTGTTGTCGCTGTTGCAGGCGCCGCGGTCACCCGAATCGACGTCGGTCCGGAATCGCCCCACGACCGACCCCGGCTCCGATACAGCCGCATGAACGCGGAACGCTGTTGCTGGCGCGAGATCGGATCGACTGGCGACCGATCCTGTCCGAAGCTCGCGCAGCATCAGCTCTGCGTGAACTGCGAGGTCTTCGCCGCCGCGGCGCAGAGTCTTCTGGATCGCCCGGCGCCAGCCGATTATCGCGACGAATGGGCGCGCTGGATCGCCGCGGAGCCGGTCGCGGAAGATGGCGAGTACCTGTCCCTATGCCCCTTCCGGCTGGGCGCCGAGTGGTTTGCGCTCCCTGCCGGCATGCTCAGCGAGACGCTCGAAAGCCTGGCACCGCGCCGGATACCTCACCGCAGTTCGTCGGAATTCCTCGGTTTGATCACGGTCCGTGGTGAACCCGTGCTGTGCTTCTCGCTGCGATCGATCCTGTCGGTCGGTTCTGCACCCGCGCCCATCCAAGCAACAAAGCTCTCGCGTCCGGCAACTCTGGTCTGTGGCGAGGGGCGCGACCGTTTCGCCTTCCCGGTCGATGAAACAGCCGGCCTGTGGCGGGTGGCCACTGCGGAACTGCAGACACCACCCGCAACGGTGAGCCGGTCTGACCAGACACTGACGACCAGCCTGATCGAACTGTCCATAGGCACGGTCGCCCTGCTGGATGCGAATCGCCTCGCCCGACGGATCGAGCGCATCCTGCAATGACCGAAATCTCCCTGCTCGCCCTGTTTCGGGAGGAAGTCGCCGAGCACGTGGCCACCCTGACCCAGGGCCTGCTTGCCGTCGAATCCGGCGCTCCGGACGACATACGGCCGCTGGAGCCGCTGATGCGGGCCGCGCATTCGCTAAAGGGCGCGGCGCGTGTGGTCGAACTGGACACGGCCGTGCGGGTTGCCCACGCAATGGAGGACGCGCTGGTCGCTGCCCAGCGACACGAACTGACGCTCAGCCCACCGCGTATCGACGCCCTGCTCCGCGGAGTCGACTGGATCACGAGCCTCGCCGCCGTGCCGGAAGACAGCCTTCCGGTATGGCTGGTCGCCCAGGCGGCCGAGACCGAGGCGCTGATCGACACGCTAACGCACCTCGAGCGCCTCGGGGAAACCGCGCCGGGTTCCGCACCATCGGCGGCGACAGCGGTGGAGGCCGCCGCTGGCACGGCGCAAGCCGGTGCCGCAATCGAACCACCGGCACCGGCAACCCCCATACCCCTACCCATTGCGAATGACGACACGGATCGGGCCGTAAAGATCAGCGCGGATGTCGTCGACCGGCTGCTCGGCTTGACCTCCGAATCGGTCATCGAGGCACATCGCATCGAAGCACTCGGCAAGGCACTGCAGGGGATCAGGGCGCACCACTTGCGATTGGGCGCAGGACTGAAGCGGCTGCGCGCGCGCCTCGCCGACGGTGCCAGCGGCCCGGAGCTGATCGAGCTCACCGACGCCAGCGAGGCACTGCTCGAATGGGCCCAAGCCGCGCTGGCCCGGAGTCTGGAGGACTTCGACAACGTCTCGCGACGCTCCGCGCTGATTGCCGAAGAATTGTTCCAATGGTCCGTGGCCAGCCGACAGAGGCCATTCGCCGACGGGATCGCAATGTTTCCTCGCCTGGTACGCGATCTGGCGCGAGACCTCGGCAAGCGCGTACGCTTCGAGATCTCCGGCCAGGACACCCGTGTCGACCGGGAAATACTGGACAAGCTCGAAGCCCCGCTCCGGCACCTGCTGCAGAATGCGGTCGACCATGGCCTCGAAGGGCCGGAGGAACGCCGGGTGAGCGGCAAACCCGAGGCCGGGCTGCTGCGGCTCGAGGCGCGTCACAGGGGCGGCGCACTGATCATCACAGTCAGCGATGATGGACGCGGCATCGACCGCGACAGCTTGCGGGCCCGGATCGTCGAGCGGTCGCTGACCAGCGCCGAGACGGCGGCGCGCCTCAACGACGCGGAATTGTTCGACTTCCTGTTCCTGCCCGGCGTCACGACGCGTGCCAGCGTCGACGCCGTCTCCGGGCGCGGCGTCGGTCTGGATGCAGTACAGTCAATGGTGCAGGCCGAAGGCGGCGCCCTGTCGGTGTCGTCCAACGCCGGCCGCGGAGCGTGCTTCGTACTGCGGCTGCCCGTGACCCGCTCGGTCATCCGCGCGCTGCTGGTCTCGATCGAAGGCGAACCGTATGCCTTTCCGCTGACAGGCATCGAACAAGTGCTCAAGCTCGCGGAGACAGAGATCAGCACCGTGGAGGGGCGTCGTTACGTGACCCGGGACGAACGCCGCATGGCTTTGGTCCGGGCGGCCGAGATCCTCGAACTGGACGACCAAGCCCCAAGCGGCGAGACCCTCCACACCGTCGTGATCGGCGAATCCGGTGGCCACTATGCGGTCGAAGTGGACGAATTTCTGGGCGAGCGGGAACTGGCCGTGCGGCCGCTCGATCCACGGCTCGGCAAGGTGCCCCATGTCAGCTCGACCTCGACGACGGAGGATGGGGTACCGGTACTCGTGCTGGACACGGAGGACCTGGTCCGCTCAATCCACGCGCTCGTTTCCGGCGGTCGCCGCGTCGGCAGCCGGAACTCGTCGACACGCTCTGCAACGCGTGCTCCGCGCGTGCTGATCGTTGACGATTCGATTACGGTCCGGGAGTTGGAGCGCCACCTTTTGCAGAACCACGGCTACGACGTCGACGTTGCGGTCGACGGCATCGAAGGATGGAATGCACTCCGGCTCGGGGGCTATGATCTGGTGATCAGTGACGTCGACATGCCCCGCATGAACGGCATCGACCTCATCAAGCGCATACGCGAGGACCCCCGCCTGAACCAACTGCCGGTCATGATTCTGTCCTACAAGGATCGCGAGGAAGATCGGCTGCGCGGACTCGAAGCAGGCGCCGACCGCTATTTCGCGAAGAGCGGGTTCCGCGACGACGCGCTGGTCGAGGCAGTAAGGGATCTGATCGGGCGAACCGAAAGATGAGAGTTGCGATCGTCAACGATCGACCCGCGGTCATCGAGACCCTCGCGATGGCGATCGGGGACGCCTCCGATCTCCAGCTCTGCTGGACTGCCCTCGACGGTCGGGAAGCGCTTGACCGCTGCCGCGAAGACCGGCCCGACCTGATCCTGATGGATTTGCTGACACCGGGGCTGGATGGCATCGAAACGACGCGGCGCATCATGACCGAGGTACCCTGCCCGATTCTCGTGGTGACCGGAGACATCCAGGGTGGATTTTCCCGCGTGTACGAAGCCATCTCGGCGGGGGCACTCGACGCGGTGGAAACGCCGACCCGCGATACCAATGGCAGGGTTCTCGGTCGGGATGCCCTGTTGCGCAAGATCGCGATGATCGGCTCGCTGACAAGGACCGTCCCCCCGCGAGCGGTTACACGAAAACCCGGCCGCTTGCCGCCGATCGTCGCGATCGGTGCGTCGACCGGCGGACCCAGCGCCCTCTCCACGCTACTGCGTGACCTGCCACCCGATTTGCCGGCGGCCATCCTCGTCGTACAGCACCTGGATGCCCGCTTCACCGAAGGGCTGGTGACGTCGCTGTCACAACACACGGGCCTTCGCGTCGAGGCCGTCGGCGACGAGACTGCGCCGCAACCCGGACGGGTTTATGTCGCGGCGCGCGAGGCGCATCTGATCCTGACCGAGGATGGCCTGCTGACCTATGTGAACGATCCGGCCGACGCACCGCACCGCCCGTCGATCGACGTCCTGTTCCGCCGCATCGCAGCCCACCGAACGGCTGCAGGGTGCGGGGTACTGCTGACCGGCATGGGCCGTGACGGCGCCGACGGTTTGCTGGCACTGCAGCGCGCCGGCTTTCTGACCTTGGCCCAGAACGAGGCCAGCAGCGTCATCTGGGGCATACCCGGCGCGGCAGTCGCCCTCGGTGCGGCCGACCGAATCCTGCCGCTCGACGAACTTGCGACCGCGATTGATACCCACATTCGTACCTTGCAACCGACAGCAGAAATCGAAAGGACAGCCCGATGAGCGCGGTGAACGCACAACAGCTACTTCCGGGCGTCGGCCAGCATCGCATGGTGGTGCTGCTGATCGACGACCAGAAGATCATCGGCGAGGCCGTGCGCCGCCTGCTCCGCGATGAAGCCGACATCGAGTTCCACTTCTGTAACGAGCCGTCCAACGCCATCGCGGACGCCGAGAGGCTCAGCCCGACGCTGATCCTGCAGGACCTGGTCATGCCCGATGTGGACGGGCTCGAACTGGTCGGGGCCTTCCGCCGGCATCCGGCCACACAGCGAGTCCCCTTGATCGTGCTGTCGAGCACCGAGGACCCGAAGCGGAAGGCCGAAGCCTTCGCCCTCGGCGCCAACGATTACCTCGTCAAGCTACCCGACCGCATCGAGCTGATCGCCCGCATTCGCTATCACTCCAGTGCCTATGTCGCCCATCTGGAGCGCGACGCGGCGTTCCGGACACTGACCGCGGAACTGGCCGAAGCCGCCGACTATGTGCGTTCGCAGCTGCCGCAGCCGCTCGACGGGCCGATCCGCAGCGCTTGGGAATTCATTCCCTGCACGGCACTGGGCGGCGATACCTTCGGCCATTTCGATATCGATCCCGCGCACTTCGCCGTGTTTCTGCTCGACGTGTGCGGACACGGCGTGGGCACGGCGCTGTTGTCGCTGTCGGTCATGAACGCGCTGGTCCGGCAGACGCTGTCGGGTATCGACTACCGTGACCCCGCTGCCGTAGTCGGCGCGCTGAACGACTTGTATGCGATGGAGCGGCACAACAATCTGTATTTCACGCTGTGGTATGGGGTATGGCACCGTCCATCCCGTCGCATGACTTACTGCGTTGCCGGGCATCCGCCGGCCATCCTCGTGACGCCGGACGGCAACACGACCGAATTGAAACTGCGCTCGGTGCCGGTCGGCGTGGCTGCCGACTTCCCGTATGCCACGGCCGGGACGGTGATACCCGAGGGCGCCCGGCTGTACCTGTTCAGCGACGGCGTCTACGAGATCACGCGCCCTGGCGGCGAAGCCTACACCTTCAGCGAATTCGTGGGTCATCTCGCAATGCCGGCGGCATCCGCGGGCGACAAGCCGCGCGAGACCGTCGCATTGATGTGCAGACTCCAGGGCCACGACGACTTCGACGACGACGTCTCGTTGCTGGAGCTGCATTTCGAATGACACGCCGCACCGGCGCCCCCGTGCGGCATTGACCGGGGACGCGTTCCTCAGATCTTGAAGATCGCGATCTCGCGGCGCAACTCGGCGATTGCGGACTCGAGCTGACGCGTCGCGCGATTGGTCTCTTCCAGCGCATCGACCGACGAACGCGCGCTTTCGGTCAGCGCGACCATCGCGTCGCGGATCTGCCTCGCCCCTGCCGATTGCGACTGCATGCCTTCATGCACGCTGTCGAAGCGCGGCTTCAGCGTTTCCACCTGTTCGATGATGCGCGCGAACTGAAAGCTGAGCCGCCGGGTCTCCTCGACACCCTGTCGGACATGCTCGTTGAACTTGTCCATCTCCATGACGCCGCCCGCGACGGCCGACTGCATTTCCTTGACCATTTGCTCGATGTCCAGCGTCGCAACGGCGGTCTGATCGGCCAGGCGCCGGATCTCGCGCGCGACGACCGCAAAGCCTCTACCGTACTCACCGGCTTTCTCGGCCTCGATCGACGCATTCAGCGACAGCAGGTTCGTCTGGTCCGCGATCCGCGTGATCGTGGTGGTGACCCCGCCGATATCGCCGGCGCGGTCGCTAATCGCGCCGAGCTTGTCGGCGATCGATCCGGTCGCATCGACCAGGGTGCGCATGACCTGTTCCATATCGGTCAATTCGCTGCGGCCGGAGTTCGCAAACTCCGCCGTTTCGTTGGCCACCTGCGTCACATCGTCCATGGTGCGAAGCAATTCCTCGGCCGTTGCGGAGATTTCCTTTGACGCGGCCGCGATCTCGTTCGTGGTGGCGCCGAGGTTCGACACCTCCTCGCCCTGGGCCTTCGTCATCACCGCCAGGGAATTCGAGGTCGAGACGAGATCGATGGTGGATTTCTGCACCTGCCCGACCAGCGAGTTCAGGTAGGCGGTCATGCGACCCAGCGCCCTGAGCATCTTGCCCGTCTCGCCACGTCCCGCATCGGCATGGAAATCCGGGGGCAGCGTCAGATCACCGCTGGCGATCGTTTCCGCCGTCTGGACCGCCTTGGCGATGGGTCGCGAAATGGAGCGCGCGACGACATAGGCGGCCCACAGCGTCGGCAACAGCACCAAACCCATCAGGGCCAGCGTGATGCGGCGCTGGTCATAGACGAGTTCCATGACCTCCTCGAGGTCTACGTTCACGGACAACCCCCAGCGAAACGACGGCAGGTAAGTCCAGGCTGCGGCGACCTGCTGTCCCCCGATCCCCGTGATTTCACCGAAGCCCCGATCACCGAGCACCGCACGCTGGATGCCACTGCCGGTCGGTCCGTTCATCGGCACGGCAGTCTTGAAGGCGGCATCGGGGTTGTTGCGCAAGGGCACGATCACGCGAACCTTGTCCTGGTCCAAGTAGCCGATGATGGTCTGACCGGAGTCCCCGAGACTGGTGTTGTCCAGCAGCATTCCGAAAATGTCCTGGGTATTCAACTGCAAGGCCAGCATCGCGACCATCACGCCCTGGGGATCGAACAGCGGCGCAGCCAGGAAGCCCAGTGGCTTGTCGGCTCCGGGATACAGCGCAAAATCGGAAATATCGGCATCGAGCAAGGTAGCGGACCGACTGACCACCTTCGCCAGCGCGGAAGCCCGCAACGGCCCCTGAAAAAGATTGCCGCCCAGACTCAGCAGCGGCCGCGTCTCCAGCAGCATATCGCCATCCGGGGCGAACACCATCAAGTTGGCAAAACCCAGGTTCTCGGTAAAGGCATTGATCAACGGGCGGATGCGGCCCTCGATCTCGGCAATCTCCCGGGCATAGCGGACCGGGTCCTTGCGGTAGCCTTGAATTTCGATGACGGCCGCGGACAGACGCTGTATGCGGCCTAGCACATTGGCCGCGCGGACGCGTTCGTAGGCATAGGTCTCGGCTTGCTCGGCCTTGTCGACGGCGAGGTGAAGCAACTCGGTGCGCACCTTCTCCCGAAGGGTATCGCCCGACAGCTTGTCGGTCGCCAGCATCAGCAGCAGCGTCGGCACGAAGGCCATCACCACGAACCAGAACAGGATCTTCGCGGCAATGCCACGGTGCGGCAACTTCAAACCGAAGGATTTCCAGTCCATGCTCACCTCGGCGTCCGGACCGGTGGCACCGGGTTGGCCCAGCTGTTGCCCCAACCCTTGTAAAGCTGCAGCAGGAAGTTATCCCAGTCCATGCGGCTCCGGGTGCGCGGATAGGGAACGGGGCGGATCGGATGCTCCGCCGACCAGACGATGTCGATCTGACCATCCGGACGAATCTGTCCGATATGGAATGAGCGCCACGTGTGACGCGTCGCCGCATCGACGGTCACAACGCCTTCCGGTGCATCGATGCTCTCGCCAAGAATCAGCTCGCTGACTTGCTGCACGTCGGGGACACCCGCCTGTTCGACGGCCTTGGCCCACAGCAACACGCTGAAGTACGCTGTTTCTACGACATCGCTGGTGACCCGTTCACTGCCATAGCGCGCCCGGAAACGCTGCACGAAGGCCTGGTTCTCGGGGCGGCGCAGCGACTGAAAGTAGCTCCACGCCGAGTAGTGCCCGGCCACATCGAGCGCATTCAGCGCGCGCAGCTCCGATTCACCGATCGAGAGCGACACCACCGGCGTCTCGCGGGCATCCAGACCGGCCTGGCGCAACCCCCGATAGAACGCGAAATTCGAATCGCCGACGACCGTGCTGATGACCACGTCCGGCTTGGTGGCACGGATGCGCGCAACGGTATCGTCGACGTCCTGACTGCCGAAGAACACGTATTCCTCGCCCACGATCTCGCCACGCAAGGCCGCAATCTGGTCGCGGATGATCTCGTTCACACTGTGCGGCCAGACGTAATCCGAACCCACCAGGAAGACGCGGCGACCGAGGTTGTCCAGGCTCCATTTCAGTGCGGGAAAGATCTGCTGATTGGGCGCGGCGCCGGTGTAGACGATGTTCGGAGAGACCTCGAGCCCTTCGTAGGCCATCGGATAGATCAGCAGGTGCCCGGTCTGCTCGACCACGGTCTTCACATGCTTGCGGCAGGCGGACGTCCAGCATCCGATGATGGCGCTGACATCCTCCGTGTTGATCAGCCGTTCCGCCTCGCGGGCAAAGGTCGGCCAGTCGGAGGCCCCGTCGGCGACCACGGCTTCCAGCGGACGCCCGAGGAGGCCACCGGCCGCATTGATCTGCTCTATCGCAAGCAGCTCGGCATCGACCAGCGGCTTTTCGCTGATGGCCATCGGACCGGTCAGCGAGTGCAGAACACCCAGGCGAATCGGCTTCGGCGGGTGAAACAGCCGGTCGCGGTTAAGGACGGCCAGCACGCCCAACGCCAGGAGGACGACGATGGCGATGGTCAGAATCTTCCTTTTCAACGGTGTCCCTCGTCGTTATCGCGCGGGCCTAGATTGCCTCGTCGAGGGTCGGCAGAATCGTGAACAGCTGGCTGAAGCCGCTGATCTCGAACACCTCATGCACAGCACCGGAAATGCCGCAGAGCTTTAGCGAGCCGCCGACGGCGGCGATTTGTTTCGCCATCAGCAGGAACACACGCAGTCCGGCACTGCTGATATAGATCAGCGGCGTGCAGTCGAGTACCAGGTGGTGGTGCCCCGCGGCGATCCAGGCTGCGGTTCGTTCCTCCAGCGTTTTCGATGCGACCGCGTCGATACGGCCGCTCAAGGTAGCGATGAGCAGATCGCCTTGTGTGTTCGATGAGATTTCAAGCATATCCTTCGTATCCTCGGGCGACTCTCGAGGCGCCCTTCGTCAATCGTTAAATGTCAGCGTCAGCTTGGCCTGGCCGGACTCATCATCCCAGGTCTCTACGCTATCGGCCAGCCGGCGCAACAGATAACCCGCCATCCGGAGCACCGCAGTATCGTCGGCAATCATCTCTTCCTGCGTCGGTCGATGGGCCTCGACCGGAACGGCGCGCCCGCGATAGCGGGCGATCACGGTAAACGTGAACTCGTCGAAAACGGTCTCCAGCTCGATCGGCGTCGTGTCGGACTCGTCCCGACCCGCCAGATCGTTGTCGGCGAGGATCTCGAACGCCTGCCAGGTAGCGTATTCGGCGCGCCGGACCACGCCGGGCCGAGCGCCCCAACTCCGTCCCTGTCGTTCCAGAAATTCGATGACCTCGTCCATCGAGGAGTGGTGCGCGTCGAAGGTCTCGCGGCGACGCGTGCGGGCACCGATTCGGAACAGCGCCGACAGTAACGTTGCCACCGTCACACCCAGGGCGACGCTGGACATCGAGATCGGATGCAGCGACGCGGGAACCTCCCGATCGTAGAAATGGCGCAAGGGCTCGTGACTGAGGCCGAAGGTCAACGCCAGTCCCACGACCAGGATCTTGCGATTGTCGAGCATCCGCGAGGCGATCATCTGCATCCCGGCCATAATCGTGAAGGCCGACAGGAAAATTGCCGCCGCCCCGATGACGGGCACCGGCACCAGCAACCACAGGAAGATGACCTTTGGACTGAACGCGAACAGGATCATCGTGGCCCCGAGCCAGTAGGCCGGGATGCGGCTGGTACAGCCGGTCGCGGCCGCCAGGCCGACCGCCCCGCCACTCGAGGTCAGCGGCAGCGAGTTGAACAGGGCCGCGAACAGGTTCGCGACGCCCTCCGCGCGAATGCCGCGACAGACCTGGTGCATGTCCGGCCGCTTCCAGTCGGCGTCGTTGAAGCGCTGAGCCGCCGCCAGCGCGCCAAAGCCGTGCAGCGACAGCGCCAGTCCGACCACCACGAATGCTGGCACGAGTTCCGGATCGAACTTCCAGCCGAACGCCGGCAGATGAGGCCGCATGAACAGCGCCGCATCCGCCAATTGCTGGAGATCGGCAGGAACCAACCCCGCGATGGCCCAGTTGGACAGAAAGCCGACGACCAGTCCCACCATCGCCGAGAACATCCGCAAGCGGCCCGCAGACCAGACGTTGCAGGCGATCATCGTCCCTAGGCTCAGTACGGCAACGAGCCCGTCGTGAGCCATCGCGACCGACGGCGTATCGATGCCGACCGCCAGCTTCAGCCCGCTGAAGCCGAGCCCGATGCCGATCAGCGTCACGGCGACGCCGGCCACTTCCACCGAGAAAATGCCGCGCGCGCGGCGGAAGAGTTCGCCGAAAAGGAGTTGCGCAGCACCTAGAACACTGACCATACCGAAGGCCAGTTCCAGCCCGCCGGCAGCGGAGGCCATACCGATGGCCGGGAACGTCGAAGACGTGACCTGTAGCGGGCAAAAATAACCGGACCCGACCCCTAGCCGCCCCGCCGCCTGGATGACCACCCCGATGCCGGACACCAGCAGCGTCGCGGCCATCAGATGGTGAAATGCCCCGGACTCCAGGTGCAGCGTCCGGCCGAACAACGGCGAGATCACCAGATAGACCCCGAGGAACGAGATCTGCTGAACGGCGATGAACAGAGAAATGTGGCGTGGGGGGAAGTCATCCAGACCGTACTGTATGGTCTCGGGTCGGCGCATCCGCAGCAGTCCTCAGTCGCTGGAGGGAAGAAACACGCGGTTCTCGATGTCGGTCGCCCATAGGTCGCCGGATTCGAGGTCGAACCACCAGCCATGCAAGTTCAATCGGCCGTCGTCGACGGCCACTTTCAGCCAGGGATAGGACAACAGGTTGCGCAACGAGCCCTGGATCGCCGCGCGTTCCACCAGGTAGGGATGCCCCTTGAGGCTGTCGAGCGAAACCGCCCGGCCCCCTCCTCCACGCGCCGGGTCCGGCACATAGTGACAACAGGCCTCGGTGGCCATCGACACCCAGTCGGCGATGAACTCGCGTTCGGGACGCTCACCCGAGACGGTGTTCAGCAACGCCTTGATGCCACCGCATTGGGCATGCCCCAGTACGATGATGTGCTGGACCCCTAAATCCCGAACGGCGTATTCGATGGCGGCACCGACACCATCGAGCACCGCGCCGGGACGATAGGGCGGGACGAGATTTGCGACATTGCGGACGACGAACAAATCGCCAGGACCGGCTCCCATCAGCAGCGCCGGATCGACGCGCGAGTCGCTGCAACCGATCAGCAACGCCGTCGGGTGCTGGCCTTCCTCGAGCAGTGTGCGCATGGTTTCCGGCTGCTCTTCGTAGAACCGGGTCTTGAAGCTCCGGATCGCAGCGCGGAAGCGCGCCAGTTGGCCATCGTCGCCGTGGGCCGTGATCGCGTCAGAGGTCAAAGGGATTTACTCACCGTTCCGGATTGGTAGGACATCGCCAGGGTACGGGCATCAGGCGGCGATGGGCCGAAATCTGCCGCTCGTCACGCGGTCGCTCGGTTACCGGCGGGAGTTTAGCTAGTTTTTGCCGTTCTCGCGCGGGGTGTGGGGAAGGGAATCCGGGAATCGTCATCCCCCGCGACTCGGGCGGGAACAGAGCCCTCCCGCTCGCAGCACGCGAAGAAGACTCGGCGCATTAACGGGCCGGCGCGGGCACCGACTTCCGGCTACCCAGGGCATGCACCAGCAGTGCGCCGAGGATCAGTGAGCTGCCGATCAGGATCCGCGGCGTCAGCGGCTCATTATTGACGACATGTCCGACGATCAGCGCCAACACCGGCGAAACCAGCGAGATCAGCGCGACCCGCGTCGCACCCAGATGCTGCAACACGTAGAAGTAGAGCGCGAAACCCAGCGTGGTCGCGATCATCCCGAGATACACGATCGACAGCAGACTGGTCGGCGGCAGAACACTCGGCCAATGACCGTCGAGCAGCCACCAGGTCGTCAGGTACGCCGGCAGCGCCAGCATCAGCGATCCCGCGACCACGGCAAGTGCCGGTACACCGGCATTGATGCGCTTGATCCACACGGCGCTCGCCGACTGCAACAGCGACGACAGCAGCACGCCGGCAATACCCAGGACGGCATCGTGGCCGAAATTCATCGCCGACCCGAAGACCTGGTGCAGCCCGGCGATACCCAGCAGGTAGGCCACGATCGGCAGGATGCCGAGGCTGTGCTCGCCGAGAAACATGGCCGCGAGCACGCCCGTCAACAAGGGCGTGACACCGAACACGACCGAAATCCAACCGGACGGAATGAACTGCGACGCCCAGTAGACGGCGAACATCGCGCCGTAGATCTGCACCGCACCCGCCGCATAGGTCAGCAGCGCAGGGCGGTGCAGGGGCAGGGCTTGCCGTCGCAGGGCCAACAGCGCCAGCACGCACAGAGTGCCGATGGCCATGCGGCTGGTGACACCGAAGACGAACCCGGGCCCTTCACCGCTCCACTTTATAGCCAGCGGCGTCGTTGCCCACACCAAGATCACTGCCAGATAGGCAGCCGGTATTCTCATCGCGTACCTAACACCCGAGAAGCGACGGGGCGAAGTTAACCCCTGACCGTCGCTGGCCGCGTCCGGCATGGAACACCCCAACCAAACAAAAAATCACCAACCAGGCAACTTAAGACACAATTTCAAGCGAGATGACGTCAGACGACCCTCTCTCTTGAGATAAACCGCGGCAGCAGCGCGGGTTCGACGCAGCGCCCATCTACGGGCCAGCTCAGGGCGCCAAATGACTTGCGGGAAACCCTCGCCCTGCCTTCCGAGACTGACGATACCGGGTGGGAGAATTCGCCAGAGCGACCCGGCGTCTGCTGGGAAATTCCCAATCTACAAGTCCGGCAGACTTCGTCCCCGGGACGCGATGACGTCGGCGTAGAACCGGGCGCTGTCCTTCAACACACGCTGCTGGGTCGCAAAGTCCACACCGATGATTCCGAAGCGCTTCGCATAGCCGTACGACCATTCGAAATTGTCGAACAGCGACCAGACGAAGTAACCGCGCAAATCGACGCCATCGCGCAGCGCGCCTTGGGCCACCTTGAGATGATCGCGCAGATAGGCGATGCGCCTGTCGTCGGCGATCCGGCCGCTGGCCACCGGGGGATCGTTGAAGGCGGCGCCGTTCTCGGTGACATACAGCGGAAGGTCGCCATAGCGGCGCTTGACCCAGCGCAGCACCGAACCCAGTCCTTCGGGATATACCTCCCAGTCCATCTCCGTGTGTTCGGAACCGTCCTGGCGCACCCGCGAGACACCGAAGAAATCGCCTGCCGGGTCATCGCAAACGACACTCCGGCTGTAATAGTTGATGCCGAGAAAATCGATGGGTTCCTGGATCAGCCGCATCTCCTCGGCCGGGAACAGCGGCCAGGCGTCGCCGAAGGCTGCGGCCAGTTCCTCCGGATAGCAGCCGAGAAACACGGGATCGAGGAACTGACGGTTCATGTAGGCATGCGCTCGCTCCATCGCGGCGATATCCGCAGTGTCGCTGCTGGCGGCATGCTTCGGCTCCAAATTGACGACCAGTCCGATCTGCCCGGGCCGACCCTCGGCGCGGAAAGCCTGGACCGCCAGTGCGTGCCCGCGCAGCAGCGTGTGTGCCACCCGCGGCACGGCGTGCGGTACCGCCTGCCCCGGTGCGTGCGCTCCCGTCATGTAGGCGCCGTCCACGACCACCCACGGTTCGTTCAGGGTCGACCAGAATGTGATGTGCTCGCCGAGTTGCCGAAACATCTGGGCTGCGTAGTCGGCGAACCAATAAGCGCAGTCAGGGTTTGCCCACCCCCCCCGAGCCTGCAAGGCCGCCGGCAGATCCCAGTGGTACAGGGTGGCGAAGGGCTTGATGCCCCGTTCCAGCAGTCGCTCGGCCAGTTCGCGGTAGAACGCCAGCCCCGGCTCGTTAAGGCGCCCCCGGCCCTCCGGCATGACCCGGCTCCAGGCGATGCTGAAGCGATAGGAACGCAGGCCGATCTGCGCCATTAGCTCGATGTCGTCGCGAAAGCGGCGGTAGTGGTCGCAGGCCATATCACCGGTATCGCCACCGGCAATACGGCCGGGCTGACGGCAAAATTCGTCCCAGATGCTGGGACCTGCCCCATCCGCGAGCGGTGAGCCTTCGATCTGATAGGCGGACGTGGCCGCGCCCCATAGAAACGTCTCGGGGAAACCCGCGGCACTACCGTAGGATTCGTCGTTCACGCTGCTGCTCCCATCGGGTCGAGATCATCTGAAAATGGCCGCGAACGGGTTCGTACGACCAACGCGCCCGCGCATCCGAACGCTTCGGTTTCTCATACCGCGCCCACCGGACAAATCGAGCGGCGCATAACTTACCTCGCGGCGGGAGCCGCCGGCAAACGTTGCGCCGTTTGCAGAACTGCCCAC
Source organism: Methylolobus aquaticus (assembly GCF_054172105.1). Lineage (NCBI taxonomy): Bacteria > Pseudomonadati > Pseudomonadota > Gammaproteobacteria > Methylococcales > Methylococcaceae > Methylolobus > Methylolobus aquaticus. The sequence goes on along the minus strand of NZ_JBSYXP010000008.1, from coordinate 170,077 downwards.
GCTTCCCGCGGCCGGTGCCCTGGCCTGCCGCAAGCCGGCGCGAAATTACTAAGCTTCTGATCGAGCCAGCGAGTCGAGGTTACTCACACGAGGCAAGTCGAATCTTCCTTCCTCGTCGCAACGCCCCGAAACAGCGCCCGGCCCTCGTGACCAATACCGGTTCAGGTTGTTACTTCCAAGCCGTGTGAACGCCATGCCCGCCATCATCAACCGCATCCGAAAAGCCGCCAGCCGCAGCATCAGCACCAAGTATTCACTGGTCTTCGCACTGCTGGTCAACGTTACCGTCACGGTCATTCTGGTATCGGCCGGCCTGATCACGTTCAGCCAGTTTGAAGCCATTCGCTACCAGGTGCAGGATGCCGTGGCGAAGGCGCAGGCACTGAACGAGGAGCGCGAGCTACGCCGGACCGGATCCTATCTGAGTCATCGTTTGCGCGAACCCCTGGGGCAACAGGATATGCGCAAACTGAACGCACAGATCGAGGAGGTTGCCACCTGGCTGCCGATCTCCTCTTTCCTGATCATGGACCCACAGGGCCGGATCCTGACCGATGGCACTTCCCAGAACCCGAAGCGGCTCCAGAAAGAAGCCCTGCCCGACAACCTGCGTCAGAAGCGCACGGTTTCGACCGTGGGCCACGACGGCCGTGAGCTCGCCTTTGCGGTCGGCGAACCGGGCAACACGCTGGGGTACGCCAAGCTCACGCTGGAAGGCTTGAACACCGCATCCTCACTGGAGGCCCTCGACCTCCGACTGTCTCAATTGTGGAATTCCTACGCCGCGTTTCTGATCGGCATCGGTGCGATCGCTTTGGCTCTCGTCCTTTGCCTCGCCGTGATTCTGGTGTTCTTCCTGTCCCGTTCGTTGGTCAAGCCGCTGCACGAAATGATCCAGGCCGCTCGCGAGTATGCGATGGGCAATCTGGAAACACAGCTTGCCGTGCGTTCGGACGACGAACTGGGGCAGCTGGCACAGTCCCTGAACATCATGGCGGCAGACCTCAGAAAGACCGGCGGACTGCTCACGAGTGCCCAGGAGATCGCAAACCTGGGGAGCTGGGAGTGGGATGCCGAGACCCGGGAGCTGATCTGGTCGCGACAGGCCCTGCGCATCCTCGGCTATCGTTCGGCACGAGGCAAACCGGATCTGCGCGACCTACTCCGCCGCGTCGTCCCTTCCGACCGCCGCCAGTTGACGGAAGTCTTCCGGCGGGCAGGGTTACACCCCATGGCCGTGGACTTCGTGTTCAGGCGCCTGGACGGCACGCTGCGCACGCTGCGGCTGCAGGGTAAGGCGCTGCACGATGCCACCAACAAGCGTCTATGCTGGACCGGCACGCTGCAGGACGTGACCGAGCGCAAGGCCGCCGAAGAGACGTTGAATTACATGGCCAATTACGATGCACTCACCGGACTTCCGAACCGCAACCGCTTCCAACGGCGCCTGCAGGATGCGATCGCCAACGCCGAGGTCCGCGATACCCGGTTCGCCTTGCTGTTCCTCGATCTCGATTCGTTCAAGGGCATCAATGACGCGCTCGGCCATGCGGTCGGGGACGAAGTGCTGAAAATCGCGGCGAACCGCTTGCGGCAAACCATCAGGGAAAGCGACACGGTCGCGCGGCTCGGCGGGGACGAGTTCACCGTCATTCTCGAGAACATCGGTGATCACCGCGATGTCGCGCTGATCGCCGAGCGGATTGCCGACACGTTCTCGCATGCCTTCGTCGTGGGAGACCGCGACCTCGGCACGTCCTGCAGCGTCGGCATCACCATGTACCCGGACGACGGCACGGAAATGACAGATCTGCTCAAGAACGCAGATATCGCGATGTACCGGTCCAAGTCGGAGGGACGGGGCCTCTACCGCTTCTTCACGCCGGAGATGAATCGCGAAGCCCAAGATCGTCTGGCGCTGGAGAACCAGCTGCGCACCGCCGTCAAAAACCGTGAATTCGAGCTGCATTACCAACCGCAACTCTCCCTGGAGACCGGCGAAGTAATGGGCGTCGAGGCTCTGGTGCGCTGGCGGACGGAAGTCGGCCTGGTGCCGCCCGCAAAGTTTGTCCCCGCGCTGGAACAATCGGGAATGATCGAGGAACTGACGCCTTGGGCCTTTCTGACAGCCTGCCGTCAGGTTCGTGCCTGGCGCGACTTGGGTTTCCCGGACTTTCGCATGGCGCTCAACCTGTCGGCACGCCAGCTGTTGCAGACGAATCTGCTCGCCGTGATCGACGCGGTACTCCGGGAAACTGGCATCGCAGCCCGGAATATCGAGATCGAGGTCACGGAAAGCGTGCTGCTGGATCCGGAAGCGATCAACGCCACCGCGCGCGAACTGTTGGCGATGGGCATTCACCTGACCATCGACGATTTCGGTACCGGCTATTGCTCGCTGAGCTATCTCAAACAACTCTCCGCGGACGCACTCAAGATCGATCGGTCCTTCATACAGGACATTCCGGCCGACCAGGACGATGTCGCCATTAGCTCCGCCATCATCAATCTGTCCCGCAGCCTAGGCCTGGTGGTCGTTGCCGAGGGCGTCGAGACTCCGGAGCAATGGGAATTCCTGCAACGGCAGGGGTGCAACCTGATGCAGGGCTTCCTTGCCAGCAAGGCGCTCTCGGCGGACGACTTCACCAAGTGGCTCAGGACCTCGTGCCGACAGATCGGCGGCCGGTTCTACTGGAACTTCTGTCCGACCCCATCGCGCGAAGCGAAACCTCCGATGGCGCTGGTCTCCGGCGGTTGATCACACGGCCGCCCACTCATCAGCCTGTTAACCTGGCGCCGGAAGTCGCATAATCCTGGGTATTGGAGGGGAAGGAGTGGGACTCCGGCCCGTTTTTCCCGACTGCGGCCGCCCGTTCACGACACTCCGTGCAAGCGAACACAACGCGCACCATACTCTATGCCCTCGGCGCCAATGCAGCCATCGGTGCCGCCAAACTGGCCGCGGCGCTGTTCACGGGCTCCAACGCGATGCTGGCCGAAGCGGTACACAGCTTCGCTGACTGCGGTAACCAGGTTCTGCTGCTGGTCGGGAGTCATCGTGCCAAGCGCCCGCCCTCCCCCGACTATCCGCTCGGCCATGGCAAAGCGGTTTTCTTCTGGTCGTTCGTCGTCGCGCTGATCCTGTTCAGCATGGGCGGCCTTTTCTCGATCTACGAAGGCTGGCACAAACTCCACGCCACACAGGGCTTGCAGTCGCCCTGGGTCGCGCTGGCAGTGCTGGGCTTCAGCATCGTCATGGAGATTTATTCACTGAGGGCCTGTCTGGCGGAGGTCCGCAAAGCTCGTCAGGGCCGCAGCCTGTGGCGCTGGTTCCGTGATTCGCGGCAGAGCGAACTGATCGTCGTCCTCGGAGAAGATCTCGCCGCCCTGTTCGGCCTGGCGTTCGCCGCAGTAGCCGTCATGGCAACCATCGCGACCGGCGACCCGATCTATGATGCACTCGGCAGTATCGCCATCGGCGTGCTGCTCGTGGCCGTCGCCATCGGTGTCGGCCTCGAGGTCGTAGGCCTATTGATCGGGCAGAGTGTCGACCCCAAGACCCGGCAAGCCATGGAGGATTTCGTGCGATCCCATCCGGAGATCGGCGCGGTCTTCAATCTGATCACCCTGCAGCTTGGCGACGAGGTAATGCTGGCAGTCAAGGCCCGCATGGTGTCGCACGGCTCGGCTTCGGAGTTGATCGCTGCCATCAACCGCTGCGAGCGTGACCTGCGCGGCGCATTTCCCCAACTGCGGTGGATATTCTTCGAGCCGGACGACGCCGACTGAATCCGGTCGATTCGGCTTCCGCTCAGCGCTTCGACTCATCCTCGCGCCAACCCGGCACACGTTCGGACGGGCGGACGCTCATCTCATCGGACCCTGCACCATCGCCGGGCAATCGCATCTCCCCTTCGCGAGCGCCCAAAGCGACCGGCACACCGCGCCGAAAAACGACCCACCGGCCAAGACCGCTGGGTATCCGCGAACCGGGAAACAGGATACCGACCAGATTCAGCGGGTCCGCTGCGCTGATGACGATTTCGCAGTCATCGCGTTGGCGACGCACGACCTGCAGACCTTCAACCGCCTCCGGCAACGCAAACTGCTCACCGTGGCGGGAACTGACGAACCGCCCTCCACGCACCTCACCCCGGGCTTCCAGCCGGCGGAAAACCGGCAATAGATCGGACCACGCCGGCAGCGCGGTTTCTCGCGCGCACAAATCCCGGAAGACGACCCCGTAACGCTGCAGCAATTTGTGCGCGAGGTAGGTCAAGCCTTCATCGTGGCCGACGCTGCCCGCCTGCCCCGCTGGCGGTTCACCGAGCAAGGACCAGCGTCCAGCGCTTTCCAGCCCCCAACTGAGGCCCCTGAAGCGTTGCTTCTGGGCGGCGGGAACCAGCAGGCCGCGCAGGCCGGAAAAACCGTCGGAACTGACCAGCCCGGCAGCCACCAGTTCGCCCAGCGCGGTTTCAGTGGAAGCCCCCGCCAGACCGGACCGTTCGACCAGTTCGTCGTAGAACAGGGCGCCGTGCACCCCGAGCACATCGGCCAGCAGTGTGGCTTCGTCGGACAATGCCACCCGAACCCCGGCCGCTCCCTGGCGCCAAAAAGGGGCGTATCGGCGACTCGTCAGTGCGATGGGCGTGGACCGGATGGGCAAGCCGGCGCTGCCCTGCCCGGGCCGTAAACGCAACCATCGGCACCGCCCCGACTGACAGAGCTGATCCAACCAATGCGGCTCATACGACTCCATCCTGGAGGGCAGCAAGTCGGCTTCCCATGCCGCCGCCGGCGCTTCCCAGCCTTCGAGCTGCCCGACGAGTCCGGCCAGAGCGTCAGGGCCGCGCAGCTTGGCTTCCGGATGCACATGCTGCCAGCGCGTCAGGAACCGCCAGTATTCGGCGGGCGATACCGGTTCGACGGAGCGCCGTGCGGCTTTCAGGCTGCGCCGGTGAATCCGTCCGAGATTGACCCGATCGCACCATTCGAAAACATCAAAACCGGCGGTGAAGCGGCCGCAAAAGACGGCCCCCTGGTGCTGCAACCGAGCCAGCGCCGCGGCCACGCGCGCGCACGGCAGCGCCAGCGCCTCCGCCAGCTCGTACTCGGTGACGGGACCGAGGATGCCGAGCCGGGCTTGCAGAACGGCGGTCAAGGCCTCCTCCGGGTCACCGGCGCCGCCCTCTGCGGTCTCTTTCGCTGCGTAGATCGCTGCGAACTGGGGGGCCCGCTCCGCCGCGAACCAGAGGCTGTCTCCGGACGGAAGGATTAGCCGCCGCACACGGCCTTGCCGCGCCAGATCATCAAGAAATGCGGGCCATGGCGCCGCAATATCCTGCGAATCGAGCAGAAACCCCGAGGAGTAAAGGATATCGTGCAATTCCTCCGGGCCGCGCGCGTTCGGCCACACCTCCCGACGCACCTGCTCAACCACTGTCGGGTCCAAAATCCCGTGGTCCTCCGCCGTCACCGGCTCCAGCCAGCGCCGCATGGCCACGGCGCGGGTGCGGCGCTCCTCGAGCGGCGCGCCGTCCAGGAAGCTGTACACCCGCGCATTGACGATCTCGGCAGCTAGCGCCGAGGGCTCACTGACGTCGCGGCATTCGAACGCAATCGCTCCCGTCTCGATGTCGGACAGCACCTGGACCAGCCGCTCGATGTCCATCGCCTCGGTCAGGCAGTCGTGTATCGTCTGTCGGACCAACGGGTGATCCGGCACCTGGCGGTCACCGACGATGTTTTCCAGACAGGCCAACTGGTCGGGAAAGACGCCGGTCACCAGGTCTTCGGCCTGCATTCGCAACAGATGCGGCGGCGTCTTGCGTCCGGCATGAAAACGTCGGATGGCGAGTGAAATGACGGCGTTCCAGCGCCAACGAACCGTAAACATCGGCGCATCGAGCAAAGCCTGCACGAGGATGTCCCGCACCGTGCCCGGCTTCAGGAAATGCCGCACATCCTCCAGCGGAAAGCTCTGCGAAGTCCCCAGCGACAGGATCAGCGCATTTTCGTTGGCGGCGGCCTGCAACTCGAAGTTGAAGGCGCGGCAGAAGCGCTTCCGCAACGCCAGTCCCCAGGCGCGGTTCACACGGCTGCCGAAGGGCGCGTGCACGATCAGCTGCATGCCCCCGGAGGTATCGAAAAAGCGTTCCACGACGATACGGCGCGCGGTCGGCAGCACGCCCAGCACAACGCGCGCCGCCGCCAGGTAATGGCCTAACTGTTCCGCGGCGTCGCCGGAGACGCCGCTTTCCTGACCCAGCCATTCAACCGCCCCTGGCAGTCCCGCCGTCGTCAGACGCTCCTCGACCGCTTCGCGCAAGCGGGATACCGCGGCCGAAAGCGCATCGGTGCGTCCTGGCGCTTCGCCGAACCAGAATGGAATGGTCGGAGGCTGACCCTCGGCGTCGGTAACCCGCAGTACATCCCCTTCGACTCCGAGCACGCGCCAGCTAGTGTTGCCCAGTTGAAAGACATCGCCGCGGACAGTCTCGATCGCAAAGTGCTCGTCCACGGCCCCGAGCAAGGAACCGTCGGGCTCCAGGATCACGCGATACTCCGCGGCGTCAGGGATCGCCCCGCCGCAGGTCACCGCCGTCAGCCGCGCCGAGCGCCGCGGCAGGAGCCGGTAACGCACGCCGTCGCGATGAAGATGGGCACCGCGGGCGCCGCGCCGGGTGCTATAGCCCTCCACCAGCATCTGCACGACCGCATCGAACTCGGCACGCGCGAGACTGCGATACGGATAGGCCCCGAGGATGCAGTGGTAAAGCTCATCCAGGGACCATTCCTCGGCCGCGGTCATCGCGACGATCTGCTGTGCGAGCACGTCGAGTGGCTGGGCCTGGATCGTCATCCGATCCAGCTCGCCGCGGCGGGCCGCCTGCATCAGGGCAACGCATTCGAGCAGGTCGTCGCGGGTGGTCGGGAACAGCCGCCCTTTTGGCAACCCGCCGGACCAGTGACCGGAACGCCCGACCCGCTGAATCAGGGTCGCTATCGAGCCGGTGGAACCGAGCTGACACACCAGATCGATCTGACCGACGTCGATGCCCAGTTCCAGCGAGCCGGTCGCGACCAGTGCGCTCACTTGGCCGCGCTTCAGGCGCTCCTCGGCACCCAGCCGCTGCTCGCGCGACAGGCTGCCGTGGTGCGCGTTCACGCGATCCTCACCCAAGCGCTCGGACAGGGCACGCGCGACGCGCTCGGCCAGGCGTCGCGTGTTGACGAAGACCAAAGTCGTCTGGTGCTCGCATATCAGCGCCGCCATCCGGTCATGAATCTCCCCGGCCGCCTGCTGCGATAGCACCGCTTCGAGCGGAACCTCCGGGAGCTCGATCGCCAGATCCAGGTCCCGGCGCCGGCCTTCGTCGATGATGACGCAGTCACCCGCGCCGCCGGTGAGGAAGCGGCCCACATCCTCGATGGGATTCTGCGTCGCCGAGAGACCGATGCGTGTCAGTGGCTGGCCCGCTAGCCGCGCCAGGCGTTCCAGCGACAGTGCCAGATGAGCACCGCGCTTCGACCCCGCGAGCGCGTGAATCTCGTCCACGATCACGGTGCGGACGTTGCCTAGCAGCCGCCGGCCTCCGGTACCGGTCAACAGCAGGTAGAGCGACTCGGGTGTCGTGACGAGGATGTGCGGCGGATGGCGGAGCATCGCCGCCCGAATCGCCGCGGGCGTGTCGCCGGTCCGCACCTGGGAACGCAGCGCAAAATTAGCGCCGCCCCGCTCGAACAGTTCGCGGTTGATGCCGTCCAGCGGCTGTGCGAGATTCTTCTGGATATCGTTGCTGAGCGCCTTCAGCGGCGAGACGTAGACGACGCGCGTCTGGTCGGGCAGTCCGAAGGCGTCACCCTCGCGCACCAGTTCATCGATGATAGCGAGAAAGGCTGCGAGGGTCTTGCCGGAGCCAGTGGGTGCCGCGATCAGAACATGCCGATGGCGCCCGATCGCGTCCCAGGCGCGGCGCTGGCAGGCAGTCGGTGACGCGAAGGCCTTGCCGAACCAGGCGTCGACGGCGGGATGGAAGCGGGCGGGAAGCATGGGAATTCCTGAACGCCGTCACGCCGCCGGAAACAGCGGGCCCGAGACCGCCAACGCCGAACCGCGGCTATCTGCGGCGTCTGCCGAGCGCGGCGAGCCGGGACCGACCCGGAACGGCACGCCCGCAGCGCGCGCCGTCAACTCGGGGTGGCAGGCGCTTCGGGCGGCTTGCGCAGGCGGATCCCCAGTTCGCGCAACTGTGCGTCGGTGACGACGGCCGGCGCATCGATCATGGGGCACCAGGCCGACTGGGTCTTCGGGAAGGCCATGACTTCGCGGATCGAGGACGCGCCCGTCATCAGCATCACGAGCCGGTCCAGACCGAAGGCCAGCCCGCCGTGCGGCGGCGCCCCATAGCGGAGCGCCTGCAACAGGAAACCGAACTTTTCGTTGGCCTCCTCGGCCCCGATGCCGAGCAACCGGAACACCGTATTCTGCATTTCCATCCGGTGGATACGGACCGACCCGCCGCCGATCTCCATACCGTTCAAGACCATGTCATAGGCTCGGGACAGGGCGCGCCCCGGATCGGCCTCGAGTTCCTCGAGCGAGCACTTGGGCGCCGTGAACGGATGATGCAAGGCGCTCCAGCGCCCCGCCTTCTCGTCCCATTCGAACATCGGAAAATCGGTCACCCACAGCGGACGCCAGCCGGGCTCGACCAACCCGCGGTCCTGACCCAGCTTGACGCGCAGAGCACCGAGTGCTTCGTTGACGACACTAGCCTTATCGGCCCCGAAAAAGATCACGTCCCCCGTCGCCGCCTCGGTGCGATCGAGAATATCGCAGACGACGGACTCCGGTAGGAACTTCAGAATCGGCGACTGCAAGCCGGACATCCCCGAGTGGCGATCGTTGACCTTGATGTAGGCGAGACCCTTGGCCCCGTAGATCCCGACGAACTGGGTCAGATCGTCGATCTCCTTGCGCGACAGGTCGACCCCACCGGGCAACCTCAGGGCGGCGACGCGGCCCTTGGGATCCTGCGCCGGACCGGCGAAGACCTTGAATTCGACCGACTGCATCAGGTCACCGATGTCGACCAGTTCCAGCGGGATGCGCAGATCCGGTTTGTCGGAACCGAAGCGCGCCATCGCTTCCCGGTAGGTCATTCGGGGGAAGGGGTCGGGCATCTCGAACCCAAGCGCGTCGCGGAACAGTTCGCGAATCATGCCTTCCAGCAACAGCGTGATCTGTTCCTCGTCCATGAACGAGGTCTCGATGTCGAGCTGGGTGAATTCCGGCTGACGGTCGGCTCGCAGATCCTCGTCGCGGAAACAACGGACGACCTGATAGTAGCGGTCCATACCCGCCACCATCAGCAACTGTTTGTAGAGCTGCGGCGACTGGGGCAAGGCAAAGAAGGAATTCGGGTGGGTGCGACTCGGCACCAGATAGTCGCGGGCGCCCTCGGGCGTGGCCTTCGTCAGGAAGGGCGTCTCGATCTCGTAGAAGCCATGATGGTCCAGGAAATTGCGCAAGATCCGGACGATATCGCGCCGCATCCGCATGCGCTGCTGCATCAGCGGACGCCGCAGATCGATGTAACGGTAACGCAGCCGCGTTTCCTCGTTGACTTCGGTCTCGCTCTCGACGGGGAATGGCGGAGTCTCGGCCTTGTTGAGGATCTCGAGACGCTTCGCCAGCACTTCGACCGTGCCGGTCGGCAGCGTGGTATTGATCGTGCCATCCGGACGCGAGCGGACGACGCCCTCCACGGCGAGCACGTATTCGCTGCGCGCGGTTTCAGCGATGCCGAATGCTTCCGGGCGATCGGGATCGAACACGATCTGGACGATGCCCTCGCGATCACGGAGGTCGATGAAGATCACGCCGCCATGGTCGCGGCGGCGGTGGACCCAGCCACAGAGGGTTACAGTCTGCCCGAGGTGGGCGTCATTGAGTTGTCCACAGTAGTGGCTGCGCATGGTGACTTGGCCTACAACAAAACGCGTGATGGTACGATCTGGCGCGCGCCTAGGCAATAAAACGGCTGCGGCGGCGCGGCCGACAGCTTGACCTCAGCCACTGGTTCCAGACGACTTCTTCTCGGTCGCGCTGGCGGCCGGCTTGGACTCCTTGGCACCGGATGAACTCTTGCTGTCGCCGCCGTCACCGACGAGGTTGCGCTTCTTTTCGCTGCCGCTCTTGAAGTCCGTCTCATACCAGCCGCCGCCCTTTAGCCGGAAGCCTGCCGCCGAAACAAGCTTGGTCAACTGCGGCTGACCACACGCAGGACAATCGACGAGGGGCGACTCGCTAACCTTCTGCATCGCCTCGAATTCGTGTCCGCAGGCGCGGCATTGGTACTCATAGATGGGCATCGGTTACTCACTCCGTATTTGGGAAACACCAGCAGAGAAGATGAAGTCTGGCAGGTCATTTTCAAGTCGCCGATTTGCCAGAAGGCCTGCGCTCCGGAAAAATGATGGCCGTGACCGAACGTCTGCACCAATTTGCTACCTGATGCGATGGACTCCCTGACCCTCATCCAACCCGACGACTGGCACGTTCACTTTCGCGATGGCGAGCCGTTGGCGACCGTCGTGCGACATACCGCGGAGCGTTTCGGCCGCGCCTTGGTGATGCCCAATCTCGTGCCGCCGGTGACGGCCGTAGCCGAGGCGCGGTCCTACCGGGCGCGGATCATGGCAGCGGTACCCGATTTCCCCGACTTCAACCCCTATATGAGCCTGTACCTGACGCCGCGAACCACGGCTGCGGACGTACTCGCCGCGGCGCAAGAACCGCAGGTGCTGGGTTTCAAGCTCTACCCGGCGGGCGCGACCACGCACTCCGAGGCGGGCGTTGCGAAACTGGAAGGAATCTACCCGATTCTTGAGGCGATGGAACGGTGCGGCGTCGCGCTGATGGTGCACGGCGAGGTGACGCGGGCCGAGGTCGACATCTTCGATCGGGAAAAGGCCTTTATCGATGACCACCTTGCGCCCATCACGGAACGTTTCCCGGAGCTCAGGATTACCTTCGAACACATCACTACGCGCGAGGCCGTGGCCTTCGTCCGCGCGTGCGGTCCCAAGGTTGCGGCCTCGATTACGGCCCATCATCTGCTGTACAACCGCAATGCGCTGCTGGCCGGCGGCATCCGGCCGCATTTCTATTGCCTGCCCGTCCTGAAGCGCGAACCGCATCGCGAGGCACTCGTGGAGGCCGCGTGCAGCGGAGACCCGAAGTTTTTCCTGGGTACCGACAGTGCACCGCACGCACATGGGCGGAAAGAGGCATCGTGCGGTTGTGCCGGTTGCTATACGGCCTACGCCGCGATCGAATTGTACGCGACGGCCTTCGACCAGGCCGGCTCACTCCACCGCCTGGAGCAATTCGCCAGCCTCAGCGGCGCTCGCTTCTATGGGTTGCCGGTCAATGACCGCACCATCACCTTGCGCCGAGAACCGATGGCGACGCCCGATTCCTTCCCGTTCGGCGCCGATCGATTGATCCCCCTCACCGCGGGCGAAACGGTCGCGTGGCGACTGGACGGCTCGAGCGGTGACGACTGACCCTCGCGGTAACGGCGGACTACCCGGCGATTATTTCGCGTCGATCGCGTCCGGCCCCGGCTGGTTTGCCTCTCGATTCAACTGCTCGTCCAGGCCTTCCAGTTCGAGATCGATCTGCTTTTCCAGATCCTCGTCAAGCGGCGGATTTCCGTCATGCACCAGATATTCGCGCTGCTGGAAATAGGCGTTCCGAATGAACTCGTACCGATCGACCGAGGCTTCGTCGGCGATCTTCGTGGCGCTCAGCAGGTCCGCGCGGGTATCCAGCGTGTTCAGCACGCCAACGCTGAAGGGCACGTACCAGGGCGAGATCCAGTTGATCGGATTGGCCACCGTGTTGCCGCCAACGCCGACGACGCCGCGCGGCGAACTCGGACCCAGCAGCGGCAGCACCAGATACGGGCCGGTCGGAAGGCCCCAATAGCCGAGCGTCTGGTCCAGGTCCTCGTTGCTTTTCGTCAGATTCACCTTCGATGCGACGTCGAAGAGGCCACCCAAACCGGCGGTGGTGTTGATCAGGAAACGCCCGGTGTCCCTCCCCGACTGCAGGAACTTGGCCTGCAGCAAGTCGTTCGCAACGACCGCGATATCGTCGATGTTGTTGAAGAAGTTGGTCACGCCCTTGTCGACGAAGGTCGGCGTGATCCACTGATAGCCGCGTGAAACCGGCTTCATGAAGTAATCGTCCAAACGGTCGTTGAACGACTGGACCCCGCGATTCCAGCCTTCGAGAGGATCCCGCGGATCGTGGCGTGCAGTCGACGCGCAGCCCGAAACGACCAGGGCGACAAGGCTAGCGACTGCCACGCCGCGCAGTAGGCTCCCAATAGGGAAGTTGCTCATTGCAGTTGTTCCTTATTATTCACGTCAACGGGGGGGATCCAGACAGCCACCAGCGCTGTGATTCCCATCGTCCCCCCGGCCGAGCGGACCCAGGCTCACAGCCACACAGGCCGAAACACCGCTGTTGTTCGAAGCTGCCCGACGAGGCTGGTCGTCGTTGACCGCAGCCTGTTTTGCCCACCAGTCTGCAGCGTGGACCGCTGAAAATATAATGGTCCACAGCATTGTCGTCGAGAGGATTCAGGAGCCCATGCCCGCGCCCAACGGAAAGATACCATTTTCACGGCGATTTCGCCGCTTCCTGCCGATCGTCGTCGATATCGAGACATCGGGACTGACCGCTCACCGCCACGCGATACTCGAAATCGCCGCGGTCATCCCGTCAGCCGACGAGGCTGGACGCTGGCAGATCGGCGAGATTCACTCGGTCCACGTCGCGCCCTTCGAAGGAGCCGAAATCGAGGCCTCGGCGCTGGCCTTCAACAGAATCGACCCATTCCATCCCTTCCGCCTCGCGGTACCCGAAGCCTCGGCGCTGGAAGCCATCTTCGCCCCGATCCGCGCCGCGCTGGCCCGCTCGGATTGTCTCAAGGCCGTGCTGGTTGCGCACAACGCGGCCTTCGATCTCGCTTTTCTCAATGCCGCAGTGACACGAACGGGTATCGGGAAAAATCCCTTTCATACGTTCACCAGCTTCGATACGGCGACGTTGAGCGGTTTGATGCTGGGCCAGACCGCTTTGCCCAAGGCGCTGCGGGCCGCTGGCTTCGATTGGGACTCCGCGTCCGCCCACAGTGCGGCCTACGACGCGGAACGCACCGCCCGGTTGTTCTTCTGGATGGTCAACCGTTGGTCGGATCTGACCGCGCTCGAACAATCCTCCGCGAGGGTACCCGTGGGCTAGTCTGCCGCGGGCAGCATCTTCTGCAGTTCGCCGCTCTGGAATAGCTCCATCATGATGTCGCTGCCACCGACCAGTTCGCCCCGGATGAAGAGTTGCGGAAAGGTTGGCCAACCCGATACCAGCTTCAGGTTTTCACGCACTTCGGGTTCTTCGAAGACATTGACGAATTCGTACCGGGCCCCGCACTGCTCCAAAATTTGCACGGCCCGGGCGGAAAATCCGCATTGGGGGAAGTCCGGCGTCCCCTTCATGTAAAGGATGACCGGAGTTTCTTCGACCTGCTTTTTGAGACGCTCAGTAATGTTCATGGGTACCTTCCTGAAGCAAAAACCTAGCGTGTTTATAGAAAAATGGCAGCCGTGCCGTCAAGCTCAGCCGGTTTGTTTTCCCCGCGGGCGCGATGCGCGTTCGTGCCACCGAGCGTATCGGCCTGTCCTTCGCTGCCGTTACGCTACGCTTGTCGGACCGTCCCCGGGTCGCATATAGTATTGGGCTGACCTACAGGCAGTCTAAAGACTGCCTTTTGCTTTTCATGAGGTTACGCATTAATGCCCAGTCAGGTGATGCCGACCTACGCCCGGCTGCCGGTGATGTTCGAACGCGGGGAAGGCGCGTGGCTGTGGGACAAGCAGGACCGGCGCTATCTCGACGCCATTTCCGGAATTGCCGTGTGCAATCTCGGTCATGCGCATCCCGCCGTCTTCGCGGCCGTTTGTGAACAGGCCGGCAAGCTCGTCCACACGTCGAATCTCTACCGTATCGAGAAACAGGAAGAGCTGGCGCAGGAACTCTGCCGCGTCAGCGGGATGGAAAACGTCTTCTTCTGTAACTCGGGGGCGGAAGCCAACGAGGCCGCGCTGAAGATTGCGCGCCGCTACGGTCACTTTCGCGGCATCGACGAGCCGGCCGTCATCGTCATGGAGGGCGCCTTTCACGGACGCACGCTGGCAACCCTCAGCGCCACCGGCAATCGCAAGGTCCAGGAAGGCTTTGCGCCGTTGATGAGCGGCTTCGTGCGCGTGCCCTATGACGACATAGCGGCAGTGGAAGCGGTTGCCGACCCCAATGTCGTCGCCATTCTGGTCGAGCCCATCCAGGGAGAAGGCGGCATTCGTGTCCCGGCGGATGATTTCCTGCTCCAGCTACGGCGCATCTGCGACCAGCGCGAATGGTTGCTGATGCTGGACGAGATTCAGACCGGAATTGGCCGGACAGGCAAGTTCCTGGCCTATCAACATACCTTCGTGCGCCCGGACGTCATCTCGGTGGCCAAGGCCCTGGGCAATGGCGTACCGATCGGCGCGTGCCTCGCTTCCGGCGTCGCCAGCGAGATGTTGACGGCCGGCAAGCACGGCTCGACCTTCGGCGGAAATGCCCTGGCCTGCAGCGCCGCGCTTGCCGTGCTGAAGGCGCTGAGCCGTGACCAGCTGATCGAGCGGGCGGCGCGCCTGGGTGACCAGATCCGCGAGACACTGCGCACGGCTCTCGGCCATCATCCCCACGTGGTCGACGTGCGCGGCAAAGGCATGATGATCGGCATCGAGCTCGACCAGCCCTGCGGCGAACTCGTGAGCCTGGCCCTGGAACGGGGCTTGTTGATCAACGTCACGGCCGACAAGGTGGTCCGACTGCTGCCGCCCCTCGTTTTTACCGAGGAACAGGCCCGTCTGCTCGCGGACGAGCTCAGCAAACTGATCGTCGGCTATCTCAAACTCACTGCATAGGACGCCGATGGCGGAGCCACGTCATTTCATCACGCTGCTGGACATCAGCGGCGCCGAATTCCGTCGACTGATCGACCGCGCCATGCAACTCAAGGCGCTGAGGGAAACCTACGAGCCGTTCAAGAACAAGGTGCTCGGGATGATCTTCGAGAAGTCGTCGACCCGCACGCGCGTGTCGTTCGAGGCCGGGATGGTCCAGTTCGGAGGCGCCGCAATTTTTCTGTCGCCCCGTGACACGCAACTCGGGCGTGGCGAACCGATCGAGGATTCGGCGCGGGTGCTGTCGCGCATGGTCGATGTCGTCATGCTCCGAACCCATGTGCATGCGACTGTCGAGACCTTCGCCCAACACTCACGGGTGCCGGTAATCAACGGGCTGACCGACCGCTTTCATCCGTGCCAGTTGCTGGCCGACATGCAGACGTTCGTCGAACACCGCGGCGACATCGCCGGGCGCACGGTGGCCTGGATCGGCGACGGCAACAACGTCTGCCAGACCTACATCCACGCGGCGGAGTTGCTTGACTTCGAGTTGCGCATCGCCTGCCCACATGGCTACGAGCCGGAGCACGAACTGCTCGCCACCGCCGGCGATCGCGTCACGCTACTGCGCGACGCGCGGGAAGCCGTCCGCAACGCGGATCTCGTCGTCACCGACGTTTGGGCCAGCATGGGCCAGGAAGAGGAGCAAGGTGCGCGGGCCGCAGCCTTTCAGGCCTATTGCGTGGACGGGGCGCTGATGGCGCTGGCCAGACCCGACGCCGTCTTCATGCATTGTCTCCCGGCACACCGGGGCGAGGAAGTCACTGCCGAGGTGCTCGAAGGCCGGCAGAGCATAGTCTGGGACGAGGCGGAGAACCGCCTGCATGCTCAGAAGGCGCTGCTCGAGCTTCTGTTGACAGGCTGATCGATCCCGCTCCTTCGCCTCTGAAACGAGCAAAGGCTCCAGTTCGAAAGCAGTTGATCCGCAATATGTCAGCTTCGACCCTCAGCCACGCGGGACCGCCGCTCGCGGGTCGATTGCGCCCCAATCTTTCGTCAATCTGTTGCGTGCTCCTCGGCTTCATGTCCCTGTGGTGCGACGCCGGAACAGCAGCCCAGTTGGGACCCGGAACCGCCCCTTCCCCATGGGAGCCTGCTCCGTTCATTCAGCTTGCTGCGGCCGACTCCCACAAACCGGCTGGCAAGACCACCGCACAGCGGAAGGTTGACCCGCGCCAACAGCGGATCAACGAACTGACCGACGAGAATCGGTTGCTGAAAGGGCAGGTTGCTGCACTGTCGGTGAACCGCGGCAGCTCGGGAGAGACGATACCGGAGCTCGAAGCCAGGATCCAGGAACTCCGGAATGAGCTTATGACCATTCGACAAAGCGCCGCCAACGCGCTCCAGATCCAGGCGGAACGCGATCATCTGCATGAAAGCGTGGTCAGACTTGAGCGGGAGCTCGAAACGGTAAAACGCGCCAAGGTTTCGCTGGAAGCCGACTCGCGGCAAAGCTGGTTTCTGGTCGGGGCCGGCGTCATGCTGGGCGGAATAGTGCTTGGTCTGATATTGCCCCATCTAAGCTGGCGCAAGCGCAGCAGCTGGGATACTTTCTAGCCGGAGTAGAACCGGCACTCACCCCATAAGGCATTTCCCGGGAGACCGACTTGAGCAACGACAAACGCCGTGAATTTTCCGCCGAGGTTGTAGACGGCATGCAGCGCGCGCCGAGCCGCGCCATGCTGCATGCGGTGGGCTTCACCGACGCCGACTTCGCCAAGCCTCAGGTGGGCATCGCGTCGACCTGGAGCATGGTCACGCCCTGCAACATGCACATCAATCGCCTGGCCGACGATGCCGCCCGCGGCGCCGATGCGGCGGGCGGTAAGGCCGTCGTGTTCAACACGATCACGATCTCCGACGGCATCTCGATGGGCACCGAGGGCATGAAATACTCGCTGGTTTCCCGCGAGGTCATCGCCGACTCCATCGAAACCGTGGTCGGTTGCCAGGGCTTCGACGGCCTCGTCACGATCGGCGGGTGCGACAAGAACATGCCGGGCTGCGTGATCGCAATGGCCCGACTGAACCGGCCATCGGTCTTCGTCTACGGCGGCACCATCCTTCCCGGCAGCCACGGCGAGCGCAAGCTGGACATCGTCTCCGTGTTCGAAGCCGTGGGTGCCCGAGCAAACAACAAGATCGACGATCCGGAACTGAAGGCTATCGAAGCCAAGGCGATTCCCGGCCCCGGCTCCTGCGGCGGAATGTACACCGCCAACACGATGGCCTCGGCCATCGAAGCACTGGGCTTGAGCCTGCCGGGCAGTTCTGCGCAGGCTGCCGTGTCGCCGGACAAGACGCTGGATTGCGAGCGTGCCGGTGCGCAGGTACTGAAACTGCTGGAACTGGGCCTGAGGCCGCGCGACATCATGACCCGCCAGGCTTTCGAGAACGCGATCACGGTCGTCATCGCGTTGGGCGGCTCGACCAACGCGGTGCTGCACCTGCTGGCGATGGCCCATGCGGTCGACGTGCCGCTGGAACTCGACGATTTCACGCGCATCGGCCAGCGCGTGCCGGTGCTCGGCGACCTTAAGCCGAGCGGGCGTTACTCGATGGCGGAGTTGATCGAGATTGGCGGCATCCTGCCGTTGATGAAGATGCTGCTGGATCGGGGACTGCTACATGGCGACTGCATGACCGTGACCGGCAAGACCGTCGCCGAGAATCTGGCCGATGTCGCGCCCTATCCGGAAGGACAGCAGATCATCCGGCCCCTGGAGCAACCCATCAAGAAGGACAGTCATCTGGTCGTGCTGCGCGGCAACCTCGCGCCGCAAGGTGCCGTGGCCAAGATCAGCGGCAAGGAAGGGCTGCAGTTCACGGGTTCCGCCCGTGTGTTCGACTGCGAGGAGCTGGCTCTGACAGCGATCCTGGATGGCACGGTGCAGTCCGGCGATGTCATCGTGATTCGCTACGAGGGTCCCAAGGGCGGCCCCGGCATGCGCGAAATGCTGTCACCGACCTCCGCCGTCATGGGTCGCGGGTTAGGCAAAGAGGTGGCGCTGATCACCGACGGGCGCTTCTCCGGCGGTACGCATGGCTTCGTCGTCGGGCATATCACTCCCGAAGCCTGCCTAGGCGGACCGCTGGCTCTGGTCGAGAACGGCGATACGATCACGATCGACACCGAAACCCGTGAACTCCGGTTGCATGTCGAGCCGCCTGTCCTGGCAGCCCGCTTGGCCGCGTGGCAAGCTCCGGCGCCGCGCTATCGGCGCGGCGTGCTGGCCAAATTCGCCGCCTTGGTCGGAACCGCGTCGGAAGGCGCCGTCACCGATCGCGACCTGCCGCTGCCGTAACGCCGATGATCGTCCGGACGCCCTCGGTGCTGGAGATGATGCGGGCACTGATCGCGAGCCCGTCGGTCAGCAGCGCCGACCCGGCACTCGACCAGAGCAACGCCGGCGTCATCGCGCTACTTGCCGAGTGGCTGGATGCCCTGGGCTTTGCTGTCGAGATCCAGCAGATCAACGACCGCAAGGCCAATCTGATCGCGACGCTGGGCGGCTTGGAAGCCATGGATGGCCTGGTGTTGTCCGGCCATACCGACACCGTCCCGTTCGACGAGGGTCGCTGGTCCACCGACCCGTTCGCCGGTGAGATTCGGGACGATGCGCTGTATGGCCTCGGCAGCGCCGACATGAAGTCGTTTCTGGCGCTCGCCGTGCTTGCTGCCAGCCGGCTCGACGCTCGGAAGCTGAAACGGCCGCTGGTCATCCTGGCCACCGCGGACGAGGAAAGCTCGATGTCGGGAGCCCGTCTGCTGGCCGCACAGCAGCGACGGCTGGGCCGCTACTGCATCATCGGGGAACCGACCGGCCTGAAGCCGATCCGGATGCACAAGGGCGTCATGATGGAAGCGATCGATGTCGAAGGACAGTCCGGACATTCGAGCGATCCGGATCTCGGCGCCAATGCGATCGACGGCATGCACGCCATCCTGTGCGAATTGATCGAATGGCGCGAAGAGATCAAGGCCAAACATCACAACGCGGCGTTTCACGTGCCATTCCCGACCCTCAATCTCGGCGCGATCGCCGGGGGCGACAACCCGAACCGGATCTGTGGCCACTGCCGGCTGAACATCGATCTGCGACCGCTTCCCGGGATGCAGATGAGCGCGCTGCGTGAAGACCTGCGGCGGCGTGTGGCCGCCGCACTGACCCGCCACCCACGTCTGCGCGGGTCGGTCGAATCGTTGTTTGCCGGGGTTCCGCCGTTCGAGACGCCAGCCGATGCGCTGCTAGTGCGTCGCTGCGAAGCCATTACGGGAGCCAACGCCGCAGCGGTGGCGTTCGGCACCGAAGCCCCACTGCTGACGCAAACCGGACTGCAGACGCTGGTCATGGGCCCGGGGCATATCGCGCAGGCACATCAGCCGGATGAGTTCCTACCGTTGGCGCATATCGATCCCTGCATCGCAACCCTCGAGCAGCTGATCGACGAGTTCTGTTTGCACTGACGGGGAACGGAATCCGTTGAGCAACGTCCCATTCGTCCGCTGGCTGCGTGATACCTCGCCGTATATCAATGCCCATCGCGGCAAGATTTTCGTCATTTCCTTCGGCGGTGAAACGGTCGCAGACGGACTTTTCGCGAACCTTGCCCATGACTTCGCCCTGTTGCACAGCCTTGGCGTGCGGCTGGTGCTGGTGCACGGGATCCGGCCACAGGTGGAACGACGCCTGACCGAGCAGGGCGCGATGCTGCGCTACCACCGCGGCCTACGGGTCACCGATACGGCCGCCCTGGCGTGCGTCAAAGAGGCTGCCGGAGCCGTGCGGGTCGAGATCGAGGCACTGCTGTCGATGGGCCTGGCCAACTCGCCGATGGCAGGCGCGCGGATTCGGGTCGCTTCGGGTAATTTCGTCGTCGCCAAGCCGCTCGGCGTGCAAGACGGCATCGACTTTGAACACACCGGCGAGGTCCGCCGTATCGATGCCGAAGGCATCCGCGGCCAGCTGGACGCCGGCAATGTCGTGCTGTTGTCGCCGATCGGCTATTCGCCCACCGGCGAGGTCTTCAATCTGAGTGCCGAGGAAATCGCCACCTCGGCAGCCGTGGCACTCGGCGCTCACAAGCTGATCCTGTTGATGGAACAGGCACTCTATGGCGCCGACGGCGCATCCCTCGTACAGCAAATCACGACCGGGGAAGCCGAGGCCGCGATGGCCGCCGCGGACTCACCGGTACCGGAGGCAGTGCGGCCGCACCTGCGCGCGGCCTGCCTGGCCTGTGACGCGGGTGTCGAGCGGGCTCACTTGCTGGACCGGCACATCGACGGCTCGTTGCTGCAGGAGTTGTTCACGCGCGACGGGGTCGGAACGCTGGTCAGCCAGACGCCGTTCGAGGCGACACGAACCGCCACCAGCCACGATGTCGCCGGCATCCTGGAACTCATCCGCCCGCTCGAAGACAGCGGCATCCTGGTCCCGCGCTCGCGGGAACGCCTGGAAACCGATATCGACGATTATTTCGTGACTGAGAGAGACGGATTGATCGTGGCCTGTGCGGCCTTGCATGCCTACCCTGAGGCAGGCATGGGCGAGCTGGCCTGCCTCGCCGTCCGGGCCGGCTATCGCGGCGCGAAGCGCGGCGAGCGGCTATTGCTGCACATCGAGGAGCGTGCGCGTCAGCAGGGGATCAGACAACTTTTCGCACTGACCACGCGGACCAGCCACTGGTTCCGTGAGCGGGGTTATGTTCCCCTGGCCATAGGCGCCATGCCGCTCGAGCGCCAGCAGACCTACAGCCCCGGACGCAACTCGATGGTGCTGGCCAAGACCCTGCGGGCTTCGTCGGAAACCGGCGGCCCCTGAGCGCCGCCCCGTTGCACACCGGACTGGCTCCGAAACCGCCGAGACGATGATCGTCGACCACGTCATGCAGCCGCTCCGGATCCTCCAGCTGACGGATAGCCACCTGCCCGATGCAGCGGGCGGGCGAGTGCAGGGGCTGGACACGGAAACCTCGCTGCGGGCGGTGCTGGATCAGGCGCTGTCCGAGCCACGGGCCTATGATGTGGTCCTGCTGACCGGGGATCTGGTCGAGCAGCCAACGCCGACAGCGTATGCCCTGCTCCGCCAGCAACTGCGCCGCGTGCCAGTCCCCTGTCTGTGCCTGCCGGGCAATCATGATCACCCCGACTTGCTGCGCGGGTGCCTGAGCGGCGGCAACCCCGCGGTCGAGTCCGCGCACACACACGGCGACTGGCGGATCCTGATGCTGGACAGCTCGGTGCCTGGCCGCTCGGACGGCTTCCTGTGCGACGATCAACTCGAATGGGTGGTCTCGACACTAGACGACGCCCCGGACCAACATGTGCTGGTCGCGGTCCACCATCATCCGGTGCCCTGCGGGAGCCCATGGATGGATGCCATGATGCTGCGCAATGGCGACGCCTTGATGGGCTTGCTGCAGAGCCGGGGCAATGGCACCCGCGTCGTGATTTTTGGTCATATCCACCAGGCATTCGATGCGACGGTAGGCCGCGTTCGCGTGCTCGGGGCCCCGGCGACCAGCTGCCAGTTCGAGCCGCGGTCGCCGACGTTCCGGCGCTCGGTCTTGCCGCCGGGTTACCGCTGGCTGGAACTCCACCCGGACGGCGGTTTCGACACCGGCGTCCGCTATCTCGGCGAGAGCCATGTGCTCTGCGACGTTCCGCGGCAACACTGAAGGCAACGAGACGCCGGCGCAGAATCTAAACTGCTGTGCTTAAATGGAAACCTTAACGCGACCCCCGCTCCGCGAAGCCGGCACCGGCGCCCTGGGAGGCCACCGGTCAGCTTGGTTCGAGCTGGAAAGGGCGCAGACGGGTAACCCGAGCGCGGCAAGAGGCTGACGATGTCACGAGTTCGTGCTCGGGCCGGCACCGCACTGCGGTCCAACCACTCCAAAGAATCTTGAGGCTTTCGAAAAGGAATCCAGCATGCACCTCGACGTATTCCTGTCCCTGTTCAGCCTGATGCTGCTTTCGCTCGCGGTGTTCCTGCTGGCGCGCAAGCTGAAGGTTCCCTACACGGTGTTGCTGGTGATCGCCGGCTCCCTGCTGGTCCCGATCTCGAAGATCGAGTTCTTCTCGTTCATCACCAGCTTTCATCTGACACCGGAGCTCCTCTTCTTCGTGTTCCTGCCGATCCTGATCTTCGAATCGGCCTACAACATGAACATCCGGAGCCTGACCGAGAACATCCATTCGATTGCGCTGCTGGCCGTCGTCGGCCTGATCGTTTCCACCGTCTTCATCGGCGTCGTCGGATTCTATGTGTTCCGGCTGGCCGGCTTCGAGGTGCCGCTGCTGGCCTTGCTGCTGTTCGGCGCGATCATTTCGTCGACCGACCCGGTCGCCGTGCTCGCGCTGTTCAAGGAGTACGGCGCGCCGAAGCGGCTGACCCTGATCTTCGAGGGCGAAAGCCTCCTGAACGACGCCACCGGCTTCGCCGCCTTTCTCGTCGTGCTCGAATTGCTGGTGCACGGCTACAGCGGGTACGCCTCGATCACGTCGGCGCTCTTTTCGTTCTTCACGATGCTGATCGGCGGCATCCTTTTCGGCCTGCTGATGGGCTTCGGTTTCGCCAAGATCATCGAATGGGTGCGGGGCAACGAACACCTGGAAATCACGCTGACACTGCTGGTCGCGCATTTCACGTTCATACTGGCCGAGGTCATCTCAGAGCATCTGGTGATCCTCGGCCACTCCATCCACCTGTCGTCCATCATTGCCACTACCGTCGCGTCGCTGGTCATCGGTAATTTCGGACGCTACAAGATGTCGCCCGGCGTCGAAGAATACATGGAGCAGTTCTGGGGTTATTTCGCCTTCGTCACGAATTCCCTGGTCTTCATCCTGATGGGCCTGCTGTTCGCCAGCCTGTCGATCTCGCTGAACGTCGCCATCTTGCCCATTGCGCTGGCCATAGCCGTCGTCGTCGTGGGACGCGCGATCTCGATCTATCCGTTGTTATGGATACTGAACCTGATCGGCCGGGGCGAGCCGATTCCGGCCAACTGGATGCACCTGTTGTCCTGGGGCAGCCTGCGCGGGTCGCTGGCCGTCATTATGGTGCTGCTGATTCCCGACGACGTGACCATACCGGGCTGGACCTACGACTTCAGCGTCAAGCAGTTTGTCGCCGCGATCACGATCGGCAGCATCTACTTCACGCTGCTGGTCAAGGCCACGACGATAGGCAGGGTCATGAACTGGCTAGGCATCGACGCCCTGACCGAGGAAGAGTGGGTGGGCTACCACAAGAGCAAGGCGGCGATGTACGACGAAATGCGTGCGAAGCTGAAGGAACTGGTCGAAAACAACAAGATCACTGAACCACAGTACCAGATCCTCGATCAGCAGTATCTGGCGCTCTACCAGAAGGCCTGTTTCAACTGCAAGAGCCATCTGCGCGAGTCCGGTGAACTGCTCGAGAACATACTGCGCATCTACGCCCTGGGCGTCGAAAAGGGAAAGCTGAAGGAGCTATTCCAAAGGGGCGAGATAACCGAGAAGATCTACAAGAAGATCCTCAACATGCTGAGCATCCAGACGGACCGTATCGAAAACGGCAAGGCCCAGGTCAGCTCAGCCCAGGAAAGCTTCCCGACCGATGGCTTCGAACAGCTCATCGCATTCTTTCGACGGATGTTCTTCTCTCGGAGCTACTTCATCAAACCGGAGGAGATGTACCTGTACCTGTGGGCGCTGACCAAGATCAATGCCCATGCCCTGGACCAACTGGCCTCACTCAGCGACAGCAGCTTCGGCGAGGTGTTCGATGACAAGACTGCGCTCGACAAACTGGTCGCGCTCTACCAATCCTTTCAGGAGAACACCCGGAGTCGGATGGAGACACTGACGAAGAAGCATGCGTTCCTGCTGAATCACCTGAACGAAGCGAGCGCAGAGGCCGCGCTGAACTCCGTACAGATCGAAACGCTCAACAACCTGCACAAGAACGAGATCATCACCAGCAAGCTGTTCATCCTGCTCAGCAACGAACTGGATGAGACGGGCTGACGCAACCCGATTGATCCGGTTTTCGAAACCCGTGAGGATAATCTACCACCTTTCGGCGATAGGCGCCGGGCGTGGCGATCAACCGACAAAGTCGAGCTTTCGTCCGTCCGACCCGCAGGGGGCGTCACCGAACCGTTGCGTGACAACGGTCATGCGAGGCCGTCAGGCAAGGCAGGCCTAAATCAGCGTGCGGGCGGAGCCGGGGTCGTCCCCGACGGCTCCGTCAGCGCATTCCTCACGTCAGGCCTGTCCATGCAAGCGCTGGGTCGACGAGCGCTAGCGGCCGACGCTGCCCCCCCCGGTACGGGCGTGACCCGGATAACCATAGATGGCCTGGCCGTTCGCCGGGTCGACGTAGATCGGGTCGCCATCCGCAGCGCTGACTTCCGTTGCAGGGTTCGGCGCCCCCGATATCGCATGGGTGTAGGCCGCGTTGGTGTAAAGCACGGGGCCGAGGACTTGCCGGTTGGTGGATCCGGTGCCCGATGCCTGAGCACCATGGGCCAGGGCTGAGCCCGAGACCAAGACGGTAACGATGACGATTGCGGCCTGATACAGTTGGCGAGCTTTCATGGCGTATCTCCTGAGTCGATGAAGCGGAGCCGTCGCCGGGAAGGGGATCTTTAGTCCCGACTTCCCGCGTGAACTGTATTCTGGGGCCCGATTTGTTATAAATGAAATCGTTTGTTTTTATTTTATTAATCATCTATCTCTATCATACAGCGCACCCCGAAGCCCCGCCTCCGCAGGCGAGCACGTCGTTTCTCGATGGATTTGCACGGCTCTAAGTGCCGTATTGCGATCGCCGACCTGAACGACTTCAGTCTGGCAGCGGAACACGGCTTCGTTTCTGCCTACGCTGCCAGAGAGCCACCCTTGGACCCAACGGGAACCGATCGACACGGCGGCTCTCGCTGACTTGAAGCTGTTCGTGCTGGATAAGGGCCATTGCCTCCGGGAACAGGCCCCGGACCCTTGAGATCGGCACGGCAGCCACGAAGAACCCGATTTACCTGCCGCCAGTCTGGAGACACCATGGACGATGGTGAAGGCCGGCGCTGCTGCAACTCTGATCGAGCGCATCACTGCGCCCACTGAGGTACACGGAATCCGTTACATCCCGTTTTCGGAGCCTCGACACAAGCGCCTCATTAGCTTCATCTTTCGGAAAACGACTGCGCGCGGCGCACTGATCGGACTGCTCAGCACGACGGACGAACAGCGCGGGGCCCGGATGT
Source organism: Methylolobus aquaticus (assembly GCF_054172105.1). Lineage (NCBI taxonomy): Bacteria > Pseudomonadati > Pseudomonadota > Gammaproteobacteria > Methylococcales > Methylococcaceae > Methylolobus > Methylolobus aquaticus. The sequence goes on along the minus strand of NZ_JBSYXP010000008.1, from coordinate 144,730 downwards.
CCCTGCCCATCCGTGACCGAAAGTAACGTGAACGGCGAGCAGAAGCGCGGCTGAATGCTGCGGTTGAGTGCAACGCAGACAGGGGATGCCGCGAAGCCCCCCGGACGTAATTGACACCCACGCCGTGCTTGCCATGTCGCTCTGTTGCGTGTACCACCCCAGCAAGTGCGCAGCACAGATGGGATCGACACAGGAGGCCGTATGCCTCGACATGGCTACGCGTTCCCGCATCGATAGCCTCAAGAGCGCCGGCGATTCGGGAGATGATCGAGTCAGAGGGTCGTCGCGGACGCGACGAGAGACGCGGTACCGGCGGCAACGACACTCCGGTCAGCGGGTTGATTCGGGACGCAACACACCGCCGCAGCCCCCGCGCCGCGGACCTACCACGGATCCCAGGCGGGACGCATGTAGGCTCCGCCCCAGCCATCCACACCGTAGCCGGTGGCGCCCGGTCCCATGCCCCCGCCGTAGCCTGTCCCCCCCGGTCCTACGCCGCCGTAGCCCATCCCACCGTAACCGCCATAACCACCGCCCCATCCCCAGTTGCCCCAGGGTCCGGACGGGGTCCAGCCGGCGGCTTGTCCCTGTTCCATCTCGTTGACCGCGAGTTGTCGGTCGGACAGGCGCCGCTCGACGCCCAGGCGTGTCAAGGCGTCGTATTCGGCCTGACGCCCGACGTAAAGACAGGCACAGAGATTGGGGTCGGCGTATATGTAATAGGTCTGATCGGGCCGGACGATGCGCGTCACCGTTTGTGGCGGCAAAGAATGCAACATGTTCTGCTTCTCGGCGCTGTCGGCGGCCATGACCTTGAACCCGGCCAGACCGAGTTCCGTTTCCATACCCTGAGACGCCTCGCGTTCGACGTGCGCGCATGCGACCAGTCCCGCAGCAACCGCGATGAGGCCCAGGTTTCGAACGCGCCGCGAAGTACGGCTCGTCGACCACTCCAGTGAATGAATGCCAAGCATTGGAAATCCGTATGCCAAATTTATCGTTGGTGGCACCAGCACAGGCACTCCGAGCGGCCCGGGACAGGGGGCCGGCGACGATGCCAACACCGAAGCGCGCCCGAGGGCGCCGGCTCGCCTCTGCGCTAACCTAAAGTCTGCGCCCCCCGGCATAGGCCCGGTAGCTGCGGGCCACGGCCATGAAGGCCAGCACATCGTAGACACCATGGATCAAGACTGGAACGAGCAGGTTCCGCTCACCGGAAACGTCCAGCGACCAGCCGAGATAGGCGCCGGTCAGCCCCGCCAGCAACCCGTACAGCGGGGTCACCCAATGCGCCAGAGCAAACACGAGATTGCTGAACACCAGACCGCCCAACCAGCCCCAGTTGCCTTCGAACCACGGCTGCAGAAGGCCGCGGAAGAGCACTTCCTCGGTCACGCCCGCCAGCAATCCGAGGTAAATCAAATCAGGCACACTGCAAGCGTTCAAAAATGGGCCCAACCGCTCGAGGAGCAGTTCACGGATCTGCTTAAGTCCGCCGCCCGGCGCGCGATAGCTGAAGACGAACAGCGCGTATAACGGCAGCGTGCCGACCAAACCCCACGCCACGGCGGTCGTGTTCAGCGACCAGTGAGCGATCGGATCGATCGAGAGAACCCAGCCCAGCAAAAAAGCGATTCCGAATAGACCGCCCTCGAAAACCGTGGCCAGCAGCAGAAAGTTATCCCGTGACGCCTGCCCGCCGGGACTCAGCATTGCTGACCCCCGTATGTCCGGCTAAGCGCGTTCCCGCCCGGGAGGACAAAGCTCTCTGGCGCAGCGCACCCTTCACGCACCGCGCGTCTCATGATTCACCCGCTGCGGTTTCTTGACGCAAACTCAGATGTTCCGGGTGCGCGTCCTGACCGAAAGCACGCGCCAGCGCGATCAGGAATACGTCCATGACGCCGTGATATGCCAGGATGAAGCGTGTCGCAAAGCGAAAGAAGGGACTGTAGATCCGGTCCTGCTCGGTAATGACCAATTCGGTTTCGCCCTCGCCGACCGGCACCAGTTCATACACCCAGGTTCCGCTCAAGGGCAGACCTTCGCCCACCAGTCGAGTGACCAGGCGCCGGGGCGGCGCGCTTTCGACCACGCGAAAATGCACGCGCGCCCGCGCGCAGACCTCATACCAACTCGGAAGGCCATCGATATCCGGACCCAAGTCCACGCGCTCGAGACCGGGGCGCCAATCGGGATGGGTACTGAAATCCGTGATCACGCGCCACACCTCCTCCGGCGGGACTGACAGCCGTATGCGGCTGGCGGCGATGTGGGTCTTCGGCAAGCGGGACCCGATCCAGCCAACCACGCCGACGACGCTCAATCCAATTGCCAGAAACGAGACCCAGAACATCGTCATTCACTTCGCTCAAGTTCAGACCATCCCGGCGGTTCCGGCACGCCCCCGACGACTCGGTCGAGCCTCAGGGACGAGCCCACTCGCGATACGGATGGTGCGCCAGTTGGGTATTGTAATAGCGGACGTCGTCGGTCACCTCCGCGCCGAGCCAGACGGGGCGCTCGAAGACTTCGTCGGGATCCTCCAGTTCGATCTCGGCGACGACCAAACCGGCATTGTCACCCTCGAATTCATCGACTTCCCACACATGGTCCCCGGCTTCGATGAAGAACCGGGTTTTCTCTACGAGCGGGCCTTGTCTGAAATCGTTGAGCAACTCCTCGGCTTCCTCCAGCGGGATCTCGTACTCGTATTCCCGCCGCTGTGCGCCGATCGTCACGCCCTTGATATTCAGCCACCCACGCTCGCCGTCGCAGCGCACACGGATCGAGCAGTCCTGTGCGCGATTCAGATAACCCTGGCGAAGCCGCAACGAACGCGCGGCCTGTTGCCGCCATTCGCCTCCGACGACCAGGAACTTCCGCTCGATCTCGACCGGCATGCTGTTGCCTAAACGCCTGACGAGAAGTGCCGGCGAAGCCAATGGCGCACGGCCGCCTCGTGATACAAAACCGCGGCGACCGCGAGGTAGCACAGCCCGGCCACGATCTTGGCATGGTAGAAGGAACCGACGCTCGCCAAGACCGAGAAGAGGAGCATCATGTCCTTCATGATGGTGATGAATTCATCCTGCCGCTGCATTGTTAACCGAGCCTCCGATAAAGGGTTGTCAGCACTCGTAAGGTGGGACGCACTGGCCGCACCGCAAACGCCACGCTCTTTGTGCGCCGCGCCGCCGGTCGCCTCGGCTTGAGGCAAACCAGATTAGTAAGACCACTCGGGGCAGGCGGAAGGTTCCTCAGTCGTGCGCTTCACCCCAGTCTTCCCAGTACGGCGTGGGCTGGAAGCGGGTGTGGAGAAAATCCACGAAGGTCCGAACCTTCGCCGACAGATGCTTGCGGTGCGGATAGACGGCATGGATCTCGAGCGGAGCCGGAACATGATGGGTCAGCACGGCCGTCAGGCGCCCCTTGCGTATATCCTGGCCCACCATATAAGTCGGCAGCAAAACCAGACCGAGCCCTTGAATGGCTGCCATTCGCAAGGCATCGGCCGCATTGCTCTCCATCGAACCCGAAACCTTGACGACCGTCGGCTTGCCGCCGGTCGGCTCGATGAATTGCCATTGGTCCCGCGGCGCCAGCGTCGAATTGACCAGGCAGTTGTGCTTTTTGAGGTCCTCCGGAGTTTTTGGTGTACCCCGCCGTCGAAAGTAGTCCGGCGAACCGCAAACGATGCGCTGAGAAATCCCCAGCTTGCGGGCAATCAGACTGGAATCCCGTAATTCGTCCAGGTGAATGGCGAGGTCGAAGCCTTCCTCAACCAAATCCACATAGCCGGCTTGAAGAATCAGTTCGACACCCACGTCGGGGTACTGTTCGAGATAGGCGGCGATGGCTGGGCCCAGATGATAGGCGCCGAAAAAAGGCGTCGCCGTGACCTTCAGCACGCCGCGCGGCTCGGTCTGCAGCCGTGTGACCGCGAGCTCGGTCTCTTCAATGTCGTCCAGAATCTGCAGGCAGCGTTCCAGATAGACCACGCCCACCTCGGTCAAGCTGAGGTGTCGTGTCGTGCGGTTCAGCAGGCGAACACCGAGGCTGTTCTCGAGTTGCATGACGTGTTTCGTCGCCATCGCCCGAGAGAGACCAATCTCCTTGGCAGCTGCGGCAAACGAGCCCGCCTTGGCGACCCTCGTAAACACGATCATGCTAGTCAGTTTATCCATTCGCGACCTTGTTCATCTGTCCGTTTATGGAAACAATCAGAAAATTTTATTCAACATTGTCAACCAAAATACCCGAGCTATAGTCTATAGTAATTCAGTCTCAATTGACGAGTATCAAGATGAAGCGATTACGGATTTCCTCCCTGCTCGCGGCCATGGCGGCCGCCGGCTCCGTCCACGCCGAAACCGCCCACAGCGTTGCCGAAATGAGCGCTGCACGCTGGAACACCGCGCTTGCCCACCGCCAACTCGACGAGATCCTCGCGCTTTATACGGGTGACGCGATGCTGTTGCGGCCGGACGGCGAGGTCTCACGCAACCCCGCGCAGATCCGGGCGTTCTGGCAGAGTCTCATGCAGTCCGGGGAGTTCGCGGTCGACGTGGTAGGCGCGCACAGTGAGAAGGAGGACACCATCGTAGTGACCACGACCTTTTCGGAAATCAAGCGCATCGGTACGTCGACCCCAGGTATCCGCTACCAGTACGACGGCGTGCTGTACAACGTTCTCCAGCGACAACCCGACGGCAGTTGGAAAGCCAGAATCCAGCGCTGGTCCGGCCCAACGAAAAGCTGACCGTCTCCGCTACTGCGGGCCCACCACGACGCGACACCCCCCTCCGTCTGGGCATATCGGGCAACACACCCGCTCACAGCGAACGACTTCTCCGCGTCGCGCGGGCGATGGTAAAATCATGGCATGATTGTCGCATGAAGTTACCGCCTTCTGCGGCGTCCAAAGCCTGTAAAGCCCGATTTTTTACCTGGAGGATTGCCTTATGACCTATACCCTGCCCGATCTGCCGTATTCCAAGGATGCTCTGGCGCCGCATATCTCTGCCGAGACACTGGAGTTCCACCACGGCAAACATCACCAGACCTATGTGACCAACCTGAACAATCTCGTTCCGGGCACCGAGTACGCCGGTCTGTCGCTCGAGGAAATCATCAAGAAGGCGCCAGCGGGTGGCATCTTCAACAATGCGGCGCAGATCTGGAACCACACGTTCTACTGGCACAGCCTTGCCCCGAATGGTGGCGGCGCCCCGACCGGCGCGTTGGCCAGCGCCATTGACAGCGCCTTCGGCTCCTTCGAGAAATTCAAAGAGGAATTCACCAAGTGCGCCGTGACCACATTCGGCTCCGGATGGGCCTGGCTGGTAAAGAGCGCGGATGGCAGTCTCGCGATCGTCAGCACCAGCAATGCCGGATGCCCTCTGACGGCCGGACAGACTCCGCTGCTGACCTGCGACGTCTGGGAGCACGCGTATTACATCGACTACCGAAACGTCCGTCCGAAGTATGTCGAGGCCTTCTGGAGTCTCGTCAACTGGGAATTCGCCGCCAAGAATTTCGCGGCCTGAGCGACTCCCGACGCGCCTGATTACCGCATCTGCGCGGCATCGGCTATCATGCGGCGCGAGTGACCGCAAACCGAGAGACGCGGCTCCTCGCGCTGTTTTGTCAGGTGCCAATCTAGCGGAGTCCGTTCGAACATGCCGACCGTTCTCATCACTGGAGCCAATCGCGGGCTGGGTCTTGAATTCTGTCGTCAATACCTCGAGTCCGGTTGGAACGTGCTGGCCTGCTGCCGTTCTCCCACGGCAGCGATCCACTTGCAAGAACTTGACCCTGCGCAGGGCCAGTTATCGATCCATGCGCTCGACGTGAGCGACTTCAACGCGGTCGACGCACTCGCCGCCAGCCTCAGGGGCACGGCAATCGACATACTGCTCAACAACGCCGGCGTCTACGGTGACACGCGCGACCGGCCGTTCGGGCGTCTCGATTACGCCCGTTGGGCCGAAGTGCTCCGCATCAATACCCTGGCCCCGGTCAAGCTCGCGGAAGCCTTGCTCCCCAACCTGAAAGCCGGGCAGCGCAAGCTGGTGATTGCGGTCAGCAGTCTGATGGGCAGCATCGCCGACAATGGCAGCGGCGGATCGCCCCTCTATCGCTCCAGCAAGGCCGCGCTGAACGCAGCAATGAAGAGCCTCTCGATCGACCTGAAAGCCTCCGGCATCGGCGTACTGATACTGCACCCGGGATGGGTCAGGACCGACATGGGCGGAAGAGAAGCCCCCACCCTGCCGCCCGAGAGCGTCGCCGGAATGCGCCGCATCATCGACGGTTACACCCCGGCACAGTCCGGCCGGTTCCTGGATTTCCGCGGGAGAGAACTGCCATGGTAACCCGGTCGTCACGTGCGGCATCGCTACTCGCGGTCATGGTGCTGCTGGGGCAACTGCTCTGGCACAGTGCAAGTGCCGCGGAACCTGCGCCGCCACCCGCCGATTACGGGCAGCTCGTTGGTCGCAAGCTGGCCTCCGGATTCAGCAACATGGCTCTCGGTATCGCCGAGATACCCAAGAATATGATCATCACGACCAACCAGACCAATGCGCTGTTCGGCGTGACGGGTGGCGCGATCAAGGGACTGCTGCATACGCTGGGCCGCACGCTCTCCGGAATCGTCGACATCGTGACGTTCCCGGTGCCGACCCAGCCGATCACCCGACCACCGCTGGTATGGCAGGACTTCCAGACGGAAACCCAATACGGGCCCGTCTTTCAACGCCCCTGAACCTGCCCTTCCGGTAACGGCTGGACAGGCGCCCTACAACCCTGCGTAATACGGGTCAGCAGACTGACACATGAGGTCGCGGCGCCTGTCTCACACCCACCGGCTCAATCAGCCGAAAGGCCGGCACGGCCGTGGCTGAACACGACCGAAGGCCAACCCCGTCGGACACCCACAGCAGGCCAGCCCCCAACGCGGAGGCGTCTCTGTTGCCCGAGGCGGCGGTCACAGCGCCGCTGCCCCCGATACTGGAGGCCCTTCCGATCGCAATCCTTGCGATTGACGGATCGGGGCGCGTCGCTTTCGCAAATCACCGGGCCGCCGCCTCGTTGGGAACCCAGGCCTCGGAGCTGACCGGAGCGAAGCTGGACGCTCTCACTGCAATCCTCGGCGCGCCGGTACTGGCTGCGTATCGTCGCCTGGGGACGGAACCTCACGCTGTCGAACGGGCCGTCACTCAGCGATGGCCGGCGCAGGAGTTCCGCGGTTCAGCGCTGCGGCTCGACGTGACGATCAGACGGACTGCGGAAGGCGGGGCGGTCATGACGCTCGAGGAGTCGCCAGCGCGCGACGCGTGTCCAGCTGATGCGCTGTTGTTGACCCGGGCCTTCGAACAGAGCCCGTTCGCGATGCTGATCGTCGACCACGACGGACGGGCCGTGCACGGTAATCCGGCCTTCTGTCACCTGGCCGGCGCAGAACAAACGGAACTGCGTGGTCGCTGCCTGGACGAGGCGGCCCTCAACCTGGGGAGCGAGAGTTTCGTCGCAAAACTGCAAGGGGGAGCCGGCACCGCAAGCGGAAAGCAGATTCTGCAGGAAGTCATCGACGGGACGGCGGTCTCGCTGCTGGAAACGCTATCCCCACTCACTGACGAATCGGGCCAGGTCACCCACTTCCTGATCGCGCGGCAGGAAGTCACTGAGCAGGAGATGACTAAAACCGCCCTCGCCCGCAGCGAACAGCGCTTCCGAAAAGTCACGGAACTGGCAGGGGAGTGGCTCTGGGAACAGGACAGCGAGGGGCGGTATACCTACTCGAGCGCAGCCCTGTTCACCATCCTCGGATACCGGCCGGAGGAAATCATTGGCAAGTCGTATCTCGAGATCCTCACCGAAGGCGACCGCCGGCACTGGACTAGCGCCCTCCCCGCCTCGCCGAACATTCCGCGGGCCTTTCGGCGCCTGGTCAACCGCTACCGCCACAAGGACGGGCGAGAGGTCTTTACCGAGTCCTCCGGAGAGCCCGTAATCGGGGAACGAGGGGAGATCCTGGCCTGGCGCGGGGTCGATCATGACATTACGACACGCAAACGCTTCGAGGATGCGCTGCGCGTTCGCGAGCGCGCGATCGAGGCCGCCAGCGTCGGCATCACCATCATCGATGCGGTGGCCGACGACCGGCCGATCATCTATGCGAATGCCACGCTCAGCGGCATGGTCGGGGTTCCGAAAGAACGTCTGCTGCGTTGCAGCCAAACCGTCCTGCTGGGACCCGACGCCGACCCGGCCGCCTGGCGGGTGATCGACGCCGGGCTCGCCGAAGCCGCACCGGTTTCGCTGACCACCCGCGTCAAGCGCCACGACGGCGCGTCATTCTGGGCCGACCTCCAGGTATCACCGGTACGTGATGGTGATGGCCGCGTCACCCATTTCATCTGGATCATCGCCGATGTCACCGAGCGCCAGCGGGCCGCCGAGACACGGCATGAACTGGAGATGGCGCGCCATATACAGACGTCGCTGCTACCGAAGGCACCCCTGAAGAGCGACAAACTCGAGGCCACCGGTATCTGCATCCCGGCCGGCGCGGTCGGCGGCGACTTCTACGATTATTTTTCGTCGAAGGAAGGCGTTAGCCTCGCGATTGCGGACGTCTCGGGACACAGTGTCGGGGCGGCGCTGATGATGTCCGAAACGCGCAGTGCGTTGCGGGCGGAAATCCGCACCGCGGGCGCCGACGGCGGTCGGTTCGGACCGGCCGGCATGCTGTCCGTGCTGAACGAACTGCTCTTCGACGATCTGAACGGCGCTGACCTGTTCATCACGATGCTGTTCGTCGACTTCGACCCGATCACCCGCCGCTTGCGCTATGCGAATGCGGGACATTGCCCGGGCCTGGTCGCCAAGAACCACAGTCAGCGGTGCGTCACCCTGGATGCCGAGGGACTTGTCCTCGGCGTACGACCGCAAGTCCGCTTCGAGGAAAAGAGTCTGTTGCTGAAGGCGGGAGACGTCGTGCTGCTCTACACCGATGGCGTCATCGAGGCCATCGACCGGAACGGCGAGATGTATGGCGTCGAGCGGCTTTGCTCGCAGCTGCTGAAGCATCGACTGGAACCACCCGACACCCTGATGCAGGCTCTGCTCGACGATGTCCGAGCATTCCGGGGAGAGGACCATCAGGCGGACGACACCAGCCTGCTGGTCTTGAAGGTCTACTGAGTGCCGAGTGCTCCCACCGCACCGCTGCAATCGTCCGCGGCCGCTTCGGCCTCGCTCAGCAGAATCATGAGCCACTCCACGAGCTGGTGGCTGGCGGCACCCGCAATCCGCTGCCTGAGGCGCGGCACCTTAGACAGTAATCCCTGATCTCGCAGCGTTTCGAGAAAGCGCTGCGGATCCGTCCCGCCGGCCACGACCGATGCGGTGGCGAGACGGCCGAAGGCTCCGAACAATCGCTCCTGCGCTGCGAACAGGGCCGCCACCTGGCCTTCCTCGAGCACTGAGCGTGACACGCTGCGCTGAATCTCGGGCCATCCCAGCCAGGCGGCCACGCGACGGTAACGCGACCAAGCCTCGCTCAGATCGATCGCGGCGTAACGGGCAATAGCCACGACATGGGGGAACTCGGCCGCGTACTCCAAGGGCACCAGGGCTTTTGCCAGTTCCGGATCCGCCTCCTCGTCGGCAGCCGTCACCGCGTCCGCCAGGGCCTTGTCACTATCGAGGCGCGCCGCGTGGACGACTTCGCAAAAGGCCAGCCAGTCTCGACGCCAGAGCTCGACGGTCGCGGCGTCAGCCGCGCTCGGCGCGGAGCGCGCCAAACCCCAGCGGCACAACACCTGCAGCGCCTGCTCCACCCGCAGCAGCCATGCGATCTCACGCTCGGCCGGCAGCGCCGTCATGGCCCGGATCGCGCGCTGCAAACCCGCGCCACCCAGAGCGCCGTCGAAAAGAACGTACAGCATCACCGCCCGACTCAAGACTCGCGGTGTCGGCTCGCCGGTCCAGGTCAGGAAGGTCGCCCCGGCGCGATCGATGATCCGGTTGCACAGCTGGCTGGCGGTGATCTCCCGGGCGAGCGGATGTCGGCGCAACTCGCGGCCGAAGCCGGCTCGGATCCGCTCGGGAAAATAGGCCCTCAGCTCCGCTTCGTAACAATCGCAATCGAAAAATTCGAGGGCCTCCGTCAACGCCGTCTTGAGCGTCAGTTTCGCGGGCGCCAGCAGCTGCGCCAGTTCCGGCCGCGTCAGGCCGCGCTGCGGCCGGGACTGCACCTCGGTCCGGCTGGCAATTCCCGCACGCCGGCGATCCAGCAGTCCCGTTTCCTCGAACCGGGAAAGCAATTCGAAGAAGGGCTCGGGCCGGGCGCGACAACGCGCCTCGTCTAGCGACAACGCCAGGCTCTGATCGGCATTGTGGGCAATGACCGCCGCACACACTTCGTTCGCGACCGCCGCCAGCAAGTCGTCCCGGCTGTCGCGCATCGGCGTCTCCATACCCGACGACGGGCCGAGCAGAATCTTCAGGTTGACCTCGTGATCGGACAGATCCACTCCGCCGGAGTTATCGATCGCATCCATGTTGATCCGCCCTCCGGACAGCGCGTATTCGACCCGGCCCCGCTGCGTGAACGCCAGATTGGCGCCCTCGCCGACCACCTTTGCCCGCAGCGCGGCGGCGTCCACCCGCACGCTTTCGTTCGCACGGTCGCCGACCTGTTCCGCACTTTCGTCTCGGCTCTTGACGTAGGTCCCGATGCCGCCGAACCACAGCAAATCGACCGGGGCAGTCAGCAGTAGCCGCACCAACTCCTCGCCATCCACCCCGCTTTCCCGAACGCCGAGCCACTCGCGGCAAACGGGCGACAGCGGAATCCACTTTGCGCCTCTTGGAAAAACGCCGCCGCCGCTGCCGATCACTGAGCGGTCATAGTGGTCCCAGGTCGACCCCGGCAACTCGAACAGCCGCCTGCGCTCCCGAAAGGCGCTGGCAGCGTCACCGTTCGGGTCGAGAAACACGTGCGCGGCGGAAAATGCGCCAAGAAGCCGAATGTTTTCCGACAACAGCATGGCATTGCCGAACACATCGCCATCCATGCTGCCGACCCCGACGACCGTGATGGGCTCGCGCTCCAGATCACGACCCAACTCGCGGAAATGCCGCCGGAGGCTCTCCCACGCGCCGCGCGCTGTGATGCCGAAGCGTTTGTGGTTGTAACCGCGGGAACCCCCACTCGCGAAGGCATCTCCCAGCCAGAAACCCGTTTCGGCGGCAACTTCGTTGGCCAGGTCGGAAAGACCCGAGGTTCCCTTGTCGGCCGCCACAACCAGATAACTGTCGGTTCCTTCGTAGGCCAGCACCTGCGGCCCCCGACGCGGCACCGGCCCGGGGGTCTGGTCCGTCACGTCGAGCAGGGCCTCGATAAAGCGGCGGTAGATGCGGCGGCAGGCGGCATTCCGGTCATCCAGCCTCGCGGGTGGCTTGCGGATCACGAACCCGCCCTTCGCACCCTGGGGCACGATAAGCGCGTTCTTCAGCATCTGCGTCTGTTGCAGGTCGAGAATCTCCGCCCTGAGGTCCGTCGTCCGTTCCGACCAGCGGATGCCTCCCCGCGCGACGCGGGCCCCTCGCAGGTGTATGCCCTCGAAATCGACGGCATGCACGTAGGTCTCGTACGCCGGTCGCGGAGCGGGCATGTCGATGACGCCGAGCGCGTCGATTTTCAGCGCCAGGGCCGCATCGGCACGTTCGCCCCGCTGATAGTGGTTGGTCCGGAGCGTGGCATCGATCATGTTGAACAACGCCCGCAGCACCCGATCAGCCTCGACATCCACCACATCGACCAAGGCCTCCGACAGGGTCCGGCGCAGCGGCTCCAAACGGGTCTCCTCTCGGACCGACAGATCGGACATTCCGTCGGCGGGGTCGAAACGGGCCGCGAAGTAGTCGAACAGGATCCGCGCCACCTGCGGGTGCGCCAGCAGCGCCTGTTCGAGACGTCCTCCCGCGATGGGGCCGTGCAGCTGCGCATAGTAGTTCCGGTAAGCGCGCAGCACATCCGCATCCGCGGCCGCCAGATTACCCGATGCGATCAGACCGTTCATGGGGTCGTCGGCCAAGGCGCCGCGCGCAACGGCTTCCAGCGCTTCGATCAGTTGCCGGCGCCGCGCGAGCAGCGCCGCCACATCGGCTTGTTGCGGCACCACGCGGAACAACCGCACGAACCCGAGGCGCGACGGCAGTTGCAGCACGAACTGAATGTGGTCGTGGACGCGCAAGCCCAGATGCGCGAGCCAGGGAAGAAATTCATCGAGCGGACGCTCGAATGGCAGGGCGAAGCGTACCAGCAGAGAGACGCGGTCCGGGCTGATTCGCAGCGCCACGGCCAGATCCGTAGGGCTCTTCATCGCCGAAAAATCACGGCAGTCCCGAACCGCCGCGCAAGGTTCGACCCACCGGCGATAATCGCAACTGATCGCGGCCAGGAACCCGGCCACGTCGTCAGACCGTTTGGCCCCGGCCGCACAGCGGCGCAGGGCCTTGGCGAATGAGACGTCCCAATTCGGTATTGCGGCTGCCCTCACCGTCCCTCCTCACGCCTTCGCAGATGGTCGACAAGCGGCCCGCGGGCGGCAACGGCAGACCATACCGTTATCCTCGCCCCCGCCCTCCGTGCGGTACTCATCGCAAGCGCTTGCGCATCTCCAGCACATTGCCAGCCCTGGTGCGACGGTACGAAACCGAGTCCATCAGGGAGCGCATCAGGAACAGACCACGCCCGCCCTCGTCGAGATCGTCGGGGCAGGCCTCGGAAAGGCTGCACAAATCGAATCCTTGACCGCGATCATGAACCTCGATGATCAACTCGTCCCCACGAACTTCGATGCAGAGCCGCACGCGGCTCTGCTGATGCTCCGAAAGGCCGTGGCGAATCGCATTGCCGACCGCCTCGGTGACCACCACATTCAGGTGGAAAGCCAGTGCCTCGCGATCACCGCGGTAATTGTCGAGCCGCTGCGCCACGCATTCCGCGATACTGCCGACCAGCGACAGGTACTCGGTACGACCCGGAACTCGCAAGTCCAGCGTGAATCGGTTTTTGTGCACGGCACCAGCCTAAGGATTCACCACCACATCGCCCACGTGCTCGGCGATTTCGAACACGCGGTGCAGCCGCGTCAGCTCGAACATCGAACGTACGCGCGCCTGAAGACCAGTCAGCACGAAGCGCGCCTGACGCAGGTTGGCATTCTTGTAGCCGGACAGCAAAGCACCCAGCCCCGAGCTGTCGATGAAATGCACTGCGGCAAGATCCACGATCAGCAGTCGACAACCGTCTTCCAAGGCATTGAGCAGCGAGTTCTTCAACTCGCCAGCGTTGTGAGCGTCGATGCGCTCCTCATTCAGTCGGAGCACCGAGCGAGCGTCACTCTGGTCGATTTCAACATTCATCGGTCTACACTTTCCTTCCCGCCGCCCAGGGACGGTCGGGCTGATTCCGAATGCGCCCCGGCAGATCTCCGGTAGCGGCCGACACGAGCAGAGAAATTCCGAACATCGCCAGCTTCGACACGCTAGCGCGATTGACCACACCACGCAACCACAGGGAGCGGGGTGTTACCCGCCGCAGGCCGATACGACGGCTGCATCCCGTGGCCCGGCGGCGAAGCCGCGTCGGCAGTGCCGCAAATAAGGTTTCAGGAAGCGCCGCCGAAATGCCGTCAGTTCCCAGCGCCGCGGCTGCAACAAGCGGTAACTCGCCGCCTCGACAACGTAGACATCGGCCAGCACCGGATGCTCCCCACCGACGTAAACCGTCACGCGCCGACGCCGATAAAAGGCATCCTCGAAGGCATCGAGCCGCTGCAACGACAGCGCATCCACGTCCCGATACAAGACACCTGGGGTGGTGTGATTGCGGCGCGGGCGTAGACCTGGATAGCGACGACGGCGGAGCGAATAGCGCGCATAACCCGGCAACTGCGCCGGAACTGCGGTGAAATGCCGTCCCGTGACAGCACCCATGACGGAGGACAACTGCAGGGAGCCGTAGGTAAAAACATGAGTCCGCATGACACTTTCTCTCTTGCTGGCACCGGTGAGCGGGCTTCTCGCGGGTTCCCTTCGCGCAGCGTCACGCAACGGAACGATGGCTGTTGCTATCATTGGGCGCGCCGTGCCCGCCCATCGGCAGGCAACCGACCGAACAACGACTCAAAGGATGCGACTTTTCATGACCGCCGCCAACCCTCAGGCCGAGGACTCACCCTCCGGCCGTTTCGTCGCCGGTATCGTCAAGCGGTGCGCCCGGGCGGTGTTGTCCTGGCTCTACCAGGTCAAAGTGACAGGAGACGCGCATTATTGCGCGGCAGGACAACGGGTCCTGATCATCGCCAACCACACGTCCTACCTCGACCCTCTCCTGCTGTGGGCTTTCCTGCCCGACGATGTGACCTTCGCAATCAACACCCGGATCGCGGAACACTGGTGGGTCAAGCCGGCGCTGCGCTTCGTCCGCACCTTCCCGATGGACCCGACCAGTCCGATGTCCACGAAGGCGCTGACGCGCTACCTGCAGGGTGACCGCAAGGCAGTCATCTTCCCGGAAGGTCGGATCACCGTCACCGGCGCCCTGATGAAGATCTACGACGGGGCCGGCCTGATCGCCGAGAAGTCGGGCGCCGTCATTCTGCCGGTGCGCATCGACGGCGCGCAGTACACGCCGTTCTCGCGCCTGCAGGGTGTCGTGCGCCTGCGCTGGTTCCCCAAGATCTCGCTGAACTTCCTGCCGCCGCGGCATCTTTCGGTCACCGCCTGCTGCCCGAAGGGCAATCTCCGCCGACGGCGCCGCACCGCGGGCACTGAACTCTCCGACCTGATGTGCGAGATGATTTTCGCCACCGGCGAGCGTCGACAGACGCTATTTCACGCCGTACTCGACGCGCGCCGGGTTCATGGCGGCCGCCGGCAAGTGCTGGAAGACGTGTCGCGCCAGCGGATTACCTACAACGGGCTGATCACGCGGGCGCTGGTCCTGGGACAGGCGCTGCAGCGGACGCTGCCCACCGAGCACCGCACGATCGGCGTAATGCTGCCCAGCGCGGCGGGAACGGTCGCCACACTGCTCGGGTTGCAGCATCGAGCCTTCGTGCCCGCCATGCTGAACTACAGCCTCGGGATCGAAAGCCTGGTCGCGACCTGCCGTCTGGCCGAGATCCGGACGGTTGTGACCTCGCGCCGCTTCATCACCGCAGCCAAGCTCGAGGAAGCGGTGGAGCGGCTGCAGGAAGCCGTCCGGCTCGTCTATCTGGAAGACATTGCTCCGACGATCAGCCGTTTCGACAAGCTGCGGGGGGCACTCGCCGCGATCACTGCAGGCTACTGGCAGCGAGACGAAGGCATCGACCCGGACCAGCCCGCCGTCATTCTGTTCACGTCCGGGTCCGAGGGCGTGCCGAAGGGCGTGGTCCTGTCGCATGCCAACCTGCTCAGCAATCGCGCGCAGATGGCGGCCAGAGTGGATTTCACGGCCCAGGACATCGTGCTGAATGCGCTGCCATTGTTCCACTCCTTCGGGCTCACGGCCGGTACCTTGCTGCCCCTGATGTCGGGCATGCTGACATTCCTTTACCCCTCACCGCTGCACTACCGGGTGATCCCGGAAGTCGCCTACGACATCAACGCGACCATCCTGTTCGGTACCAATACCTTCCTTGCCGCATACGCCAAGCATGCCCATCCCTACGATTTCTACAGCATCCACTATGTGTTTGCCGGTGCCGAGAAACTGCAGTCCGATACGCGGCGCAGTTGGGTCGAGAAATTCGGTATCCGCATCATGGAGGGCTACGGCGCGACCGAGACCAGCCCGGTGCTGGCCGTCAACACGACCATGTATTACCGCGAGGGCACCGTGGGGCGCTTGCTGCCCGGCATCGAAGCCCATCTGGAGCCCGTCTCCGGAATCGAGCATGGCGGTCGGCTCCACGTTCGTGGCCCGAACATCATGCTGGGCTACCTGCTGGCCGACCAGCCCGGCGTCCTCGTGCCCCCCCGTTCGACTCAGGGCGAAGGCTGGTACGACACGGGGGACATTGTCGAACTGGACGACGAAGGCTTTGTGAGGATCAGTGGCCGCGCCAAGCGTTTTGCCAAGATCGCGGGGGAAATGGTCTCGCTGACGCGCGTCGAGGAACTGGCCGCGAAAGCCTGGCCGAACGTGATCAGCGCAGCGCTCAGCATGCCGGACAGCCGCAAGGGCGAGCAAATCGTGCTGCTGACCGAACAACCGTCCGCAACGCGCGAGGCACTGGTCGCCGCAGCCCGTGCCGAGGGACTGGGCGAACTGATGATTCCGCGCAGCGTGCAATCCATTGACTCGATACCGCTGCTGGCAACCGGAAAGGTCGACTATCCGGCACTGCAAGGGTATCTGCCCGAGTTTCGGGATTCATGAACCGCAACCTGCTGGCGCTGGTCGTTGCGCAGTTCCTTTCGGCGTTTTCCGACAATGCCATCCTGTTCGTCGTCGTCGCGATCGTGCTGAAGGCCGGGAATCCGGCCGCCTGGTACATTCCGGCACTGCAGAGTGTGTTTCTGGTCGCCTTTGTCGCGTGCGCGCCATGGGTTGGCCCGGCGGCCGACCGCTTCCCGAAACCTCAGGTATTGATGGCGGCCAACGCGCTCAAGGCCACCGGGACACTGCTGATCCTGGCTGGGCTGGAGCCTCTGATCGCTTATGCGGTCGTCGGTGTCGGGGCGGCACTCTACAGCCCGGCAAAATACGGAATCCTGCCCGAACTCGTTGCCAAGGATAACCTCGTGCGCGCCAACAGCGTGGTCGAGGGCGCGACAATCGCGGCTATCCTGATCGGCACGCTGGCCGGAGCCAAACTCGCCGACCATTCGGTACCGCAAGCCTTGGCGCTGACTGCGGGGCTATACGTCCTCTCAGCCGTCGCCGGGCTCGCGCTGCCCCGACTGGAAGCACGCGGCGCCCGCCTCGATGTCGCCCTGGGACAACTTGCCGCCCGTATCCGGACCGTTTTCGCATCGGCCCGCGCCCGGCTCGTGGTATTGTCGCTGAGCCTTTTCTGGGCGGCCGCGGCGACGCTGCGCATCGTCCTGGTGGCCTGGGCACCCCTCGTCCTGCAGACCAGGAACGCCGGTGACATCGCCGAATTGACGCTGTTTCTCGCGATCGGCATCGTGATCGGCTCCGTGGCGGCACCGCGGTTCATTACCCTGGACAGCATACGGCGGGCCCGGATCCCCGCTTATGCACTGTCCCTGTCGTTCTTGCTGCTGGCCGACGTCGAAAGCATCTGGGCGGCACGGGCCGTATTGTTGGCAATCGGCACCGCTGGCGGCTTGTTCGTCGTGCCCTTGAACGCGGCCATGCAGCATATCGGCCACCAGACCATCGGGAGCGGTGGCGCCGTTGCGATGCAGAACCTGTTTCAGAACCTGACGATGCTCGGTGCGGTGTCCGGCTACACGCTGGCTGCAGCGCATGGCGTCGGGCCGGTCGGAGCGATCTACACGCTGGGCGGGCTGATGCTGGCCGCGACGATCTCGGTATCGCTCCGATTGCCCAAGAGCTGAGCGACGGCCGAGCGCGGCCGGGAAGGGCATAAACAGGAGAACCGGGCACGATGATCGACGCGATTGCGCTCCCAGCCGGCTGGCAGCACCGGGAATCCCACGTCAATGATGTTCGGCTGCATTACGTGGAAGCCGGACAGGGAACGCTGGTCTTGCTGCTGCACGGCTTTCCGGAGTTCTGGTACGCGTGGCGCCGCCAGATTCCGGCACTCGTCGACGCCGGTTTCCGCGTCATCGCGCTCGACCAGCGTGGGTACAACACCTCGGAGAAGCCGCTCGGCATCGCGCCCTACCGCCTGGAACATCTGGTCGACGATGTCGTCGGCATCATCCGGGCGGCCGGCGAGGACAGTGCCATCGTCGTCGGCCATGACTGGGGCGGCGCGATCGCCTGGAGCGTCGCCATGGCTCACCCTGAGGTGGTCCAGCGACTGGTGGTGTTGAACGGGCCCCATCCACGCCGCGTGTTCGAGGAATTCAGAACGGCTTCGCAACTGTTGAAATCGTGGTACGTGTTCTTCTTTCAACTGCCCTGGCTGCCGGAATGGCTGCTGAGACGCGCCAATTTCGCGTCGCTTGACCGGGTGCTGTCGCGCGATCCAGTGAATTCCGCCGCTTTCAACCCCGATGACATCGAAGCCTACCGCAGCGCGCTCGCACAACCGGGAGCGCTGACCGCGACGATCAACTACTACCGTGCGCTGTTCCGCCGCAACCCGCTCGATATCTACCGGGCCGCTCGCCCGATCGTGTGTCCCACGTTGCTGATCTGGGGCGAACAGGACCGCTACCTGGGCCTGCGGTTCACCGAGGGGCTGGAGCGCTGGGTCAGCAATCTCACCGTGGCGCGCATCCCCGAGGCAAGCCACTGGGTGCAGGCCGATGCGCCGGAAACCGTCAACGCGCTGCTCCTCGACTTTCTGCATCCCGGACCGAACAGCTGACAGCCAGACGAGCGTGCTCCTCCGTCACCCCGCACGCATCGCCGTCACGGCAGCACCGCCCAGGCGTCTCTCGACCAACGCCGTATGCAATGCGTCATACCAGCGACTCACGTAGTCGTACCAGTCGCGACCCCATTCGGCGACGATGACCTGCCGCTGCGCGCCAAACCGCTGCAGCAGGTCCGCGTACCAGCCGACGAAGAGCGTCGTCCAGTCGGTGATTCGGATATTCACCCAGGCGTCGCGGGACAGAGCGTCGGCCAGGACCTCCAGCACCACCGGCTGACCGATCTCGCGGCCGAGCTCCGCTGGCGGCGCGGCGCCCGCTGGACAGGTGTAATCCACCAGCAACAGCTGCCCGCCGTGACGGCAGGCCTGCGCCAGTTGCCGTAGGGCCAGGCTCTGATCCGGAAACGCGTAGAACGCGGTCAGCAGGTACACCAGATCGAACGGCGCGAGGCCTACCCGGTCCAGGTGTCCGACGTCGGCCACGAGAAACTCGACTCCGGGATACTGTGATTGTGCGAGGCCGACCGAGTCGGCATCGATGTCGATTCCGACGATCTCGCCCCAGCCGCACTGCTTGAACCATCCCGCGGTGCCACCGCGACCACAGCCCACATCCAATATCCGCCGGACTCCGGTGCGATCGACCAGTGCAGCGGCCTGGACGATCGCGGCCTCCTCCCCTGGGTGTGCATAGTCACCGCCGCGCACCCGGGCCAGGATGGCCTTGCCCTCAGGCGAATTCATCCGAAACGTCGACATCTTGCCACCTTGCTCTTTATGGCTCCGCAAACTGACTCGCCACGTGCCATTGGGTGCCGCAACGATCGTTCGGAAGTGCACCAGAACCTGTGTACGACCGTCGTTCACGTGATTCCGCCCCGTGCGGGCCAGGGCCTTGCATCGGATGAAGAACGCGACAACAACACCCGTTCTGTCGCACGCGGCGAGCAAAATGATATAACGTCCTTCGAACCGCATGCCTGTTGTGCTCAACGCCCTCAGTTTGCGGCCTCGGCCCGGGTTGACAGGGCAGTTTGGCTTCACCAGCGGGTCGCCCGCGGCGCTCCTCACCGCACCTTCGATAAGCTCTGGAAAGCGATTGCCTTCATATGACGCCGCCTGCTGATCGGAATCGGCCTGACCATGAGGCCGACGCGCCTCCACGCAGGCGGACGAGGGCCGTCAGGACTACCCAGGGTCTACTTACAGTCGGGGTCGCTGCGCTGGGCTCGATACTGGCATTGACGATCGCCGGTTGCAGTTCGATCACCCACACGGGTGAGTCAGCCTTCAAGGAAGCGGCCTCGTGGTTTCCGGGGCATAGCGAGACGGGCAGTTTCGATCCTGTCGAACTACAGGAAGATCTGCTGCGCTACGCGGACAATCTGTCCGCCGCAGCGATCACCGCCGCCGATCAGTTGCGACTGGGCGGCAAGCCGATGGAACATGCCGAACTGCTGCAGCTCCGGGTTTACCTGGGGTGGGATATCCTGACCAGTGCGACAGGTGCCAGCGCCCTGGGCAATCTGATCGACCTGCTTTTCCTTACGACCGCGGGGCGTATGCGCATCGAAGACTACTGGATGCCCCAGGTCTACGGCAGCTCGGCAACCGCCATGCTGGACGCCTTCCGCACGCGGGAAGCGACGATCTGGGCCTTGGCCGAAAAGGCCCTGAGCCCCGAGCACTGCGCAGAATTGCGGCAAGCGCTGAACACCTGGCAGCGGGAACGCAGCGCCAAGCCGACCAGCCTGCCGCTGTACGCCAGTGTATCCCTGGTGGACGAGGTGACCAAGGCGGCGCGCCGGCGGCGCGAGTCCGTTACCACCAGCGTGTTTGCCCTGCTGGACCTGGATCCGCTCGCCGGCCTGGATCCCGCCACACGCGAATTGGCTCAGACCCGTCTGTTCGCGGAGCGCGCGCTGTTCATCGGGCAACGTATGCCGCAACTCCTGCAGTGGCAAGCGGAGTTGCTGACGCTGCAGGCCGCAAGCGTGCCGGAGGTGCGGCAACTGGTGGCCAACTCCACCCAGCTTGCCGCCTCCGGCGACCGCCTGAGCCGGACGCTCGAACAAACACCGGCCGTGATCAGCGCAGAACGCGAACGTATCCTGGACGCCCTGAAATCACAGGAAGGGCAGCTGGCCGTGCTGTCGCAACAGCTCGGCGTGACGCTGAGGGCCGGCACGAAGATGGCTGACGCCGCCAACGGTGCGCTTAAGACATTCCGGGATCTGACGGATCGCTTCCAGGACGCCCCCAAAACGTCCCGGGAACCATCAGAACCCTTTCGCATCAAGGAGTATGCGGAGACTGCAGCCGAGATCACGCGGATGTCGCAGCAGTTGCAGCTATTGCTCGCCGCCCTTCAGCCGACCATGAACCCGGAGAACTTCGCAGCCCTCTCGTCGCAGGCGGAGGCCCTGACCGAACGCACACAGGCCCGCGCTACCGAGCTCGTGAATCATGCCTACCGGATGGCGTTGCAGTGGGTCAGCTTCAGCGCCGGCATCGTCCTGGCCGCCGCCCTGGCCTACCGCTACGCGAGCACTCGCCTGACGCGAGCCGCCGCGCGGCACGCCAGCTGACGCTGGCACGACGAGCCCGGACACCGGAACCCACGTCTCGACCGGCATGCAATTCACCCCGCCTAAGCCCAGACCAAATGCGCCTGCAGCGCATAATGGCTCATTCCTGGCTCAAGCGCTCTTGGTGCCGAGCTACTACCTGCTCTGCGGCCTCGTCGTCGCGTGCTTCGGATGGCTGACGTTTTCCCTTTGGGATGACGGTGCCTGGGTGCTTTCGGACGATGCCCAACTGCTGCGAACCGTGCTGTCTGGTCAGTTCTGGACGCATGCCGGCAACTGGTCGCAGGGGCGGTTCAACCCGCTTTACTATCTCGAGTTCGACGCACTCGTTTACCTGGGCGACAGGCCGGACCTCGCTTTCGGATGGGTGGCCGCGAAGGCCCTGCTGACTGCCGCACTGCTGGTTCAGATGCTGCTGACCGCCGCCGGTACCACCCTCACCACACTCGCGCGCCCGTCGGTCGCCGGACTGCTCGTGAGCGGCTTCTTTGCTGTGTTCTGGCTGAGTCCGGGGGTCTACCAGGTCTTTTCGGTCACGATCTACCCGGAACAGACACTGATCCCGTTGCTGGCGGTGTTCGGGCTGTCCTGGCTACGGTTCTCTTCGACTACCCATACCGGTTGGGGTTTGCTGGCCTTGCTGTCGGGCACCGCAGGCTGCTATTTGAAGGAGCCGGCGTTTCTCGCGACGACAGTCCCGGCACTGTTCGATTCACTTAATCGGGACCCCGACTCCGGCAGCCGCCGATGGCTGAACCTGGCCCTGCTGGCCAGTGGCGGCCTTTTTCTCGTTCTGTATTACTTCCTGTCGTTTCGCACCGCCACACAGTGGTATCACCAGGGTCGGGACGGCGGTCGCGGCCTAGTCGAGGTGGCTTTGTCAACCGGCGCACAGCACCCGCTGCTGATCGTGGCGGCAGGTCTGTTGGTCCTACGTTTTGCCCTGCTGAAGCGGTCCACGGGGATATCGTCTTTCGACGGGCTGCTCGCCGGCGGCCTAGCCTACGCCGGCGCCTTCGTCATTCTGGGTCTGGACGCGCTCTACTATGTCACCCCGGCCTATATCCTCGTGATCCCTGCGCTGCTCTGGAACCTGCGGATCGGCCTGGCATCGCCGCAGCCTGCACTCCGGATCGGCACCTGCGTGCTGTTGTCAGGCCTTGTCTTATGGTCTGCGCCGGCCGCCCAGGCCGTCTATCGTGAGAGCCAGCAAGTCCGCTACGCGCGAACCCACGACTGGGCGTTCGTGGACTCGCTGCTGCCCTATCGCTCATGGTTTGTGTTACCTGATTTGGCAACACAGGACAGGGGCTTCGAACCGGCCGTGGACGACTGGAGACGCATCACACTGGAAACCTTTCTGGACTATCGCCGCCACGGCCAGGTTACGGGCAGCCCGCTGCTACCATTGCGGCACGACGTCGACCGGATTGCGACCGAGCGTGGTGTCCGGACCCTCATTCTGACGCCCGAACGCTTCGGCCCATGGGTGGCACAGCAAGTCCCCGAGTTTCGCCACCGGGTGACGTATTTCGGTTTGGCCGGCTACGCCTTTCCGGCGCTCTCGGTGGGAAACACCATCTCGGCGACAGCGTCGGAGTTTTTTCGGGAAGGCTGGAGTTCGTACGAACCTTCCGTCGACGCGCGTTGGACAGATCAGACGACCGCGCGCCTCCGAGCGTTCGTGGGGAATCTGCCCTACGCGGTTCGGCTGACCGTCGTTGCGCGGGCCTTCATGCCAGCAGGCCCGCGACAGGTCAAGGTGACGATCGGTCACCGGCTCGCACAGACCTGGCACTTCGACGATCCGAGGACCTTTGCCGCACGCTCGGCTCTCATCCTGCCGACCGATGTTCAGGAGGGCTTCGTCGACATCGATCTGATCATGGATACGGCCCCGACGCCCCGGGAAGCCGGCCAGTCGGCATATGACACGCGGCGACTGGGACTCCTGTTCCGTTCGATGACTCTGGATGCCGCTCCGGGCGACGCATCGCCGATCACCGCTCCCGACTGACCGCGTCATCGGCTTCATCCGGGACCGCCCGACGACCGGACCCCGCGGACGTTCCGCCCTGACCACTTCTCCGCCGCCCCGTCGATCAACCGGGCGAATATCGCGTCTACCGCCCGCTCATCCACTCGAAAAGCGCTCGCTGTCCCAACCAGAAATCCCCCAACTCATCGAGATTACCCGCGTCGCTTGCCGTCGGACCGCGGAAGGAGGAAGGAGCCAGGCAGGATGTCTTCAGGCCTGGCTCCCTGACCTCAGTTCAAGCGCGTTTCAAAGAGGCAGCTGATCGTTGCCAATCCCTACGGAAAAGTGCTGCTGCACGATCTTCCACTTACCGTGCTCCTTCCCCAATACGAGGCTAATTCGGAAGGGAACGGTACCGTTCGCAAATTGCCACGTCGTTTCAGTCGCGATCCAGCCTGCCGAGCCCGTATGTCCCACTTGTAGCGGCGTCCCGGCGGCGGTCAGAAGAGCTTCTCGAAAACGGGGACATCCTGCGTCATGGCGCCAACACGAGCCCGGATAACTTCGTCAACTGGCGCGGCACGGTCGGACAAATCAACCCGTTTTTCACCAACGGAACTCTCAGCTGGAGCTGCACCAACGCGGACGCCGATTCGGTCCTGCACCATACGTTTCGCTAGAACGGCGACGGCAACTCCTTGGTCGCGGTATGGGAACGCCACAGCGATACCGAAGCCCTTGCCAGAGGCCGGATCCAGGACGCGTATCTTTATCTGCTCTTCAACGCCGCAGGCAACCTGTCACGCTGCGCCCGCAGCACCTACTGCGGCGGACCATGGGCCGACGTGGCCATCGAACTCGGCGGACAGGGCCGGGAAATGGGATGGTTGGGCACTGATGGAGGCCTCGGTCTCGGCAGACCGGCTCGACATCAGTCATCACATTCCGGAACGCGCGATTTCGAACCGCAGCACCGCTGACTACATGCATGTCAACTGGATCGACCATGACCCGACGAATGAGCCGTTACTGCTGACTTCACGATCGTTCTGCGAAACCTACCTCATCGACCCCCACACCCAGCAGATCGTCGGCCGCTGGGGTAACCCGTTTGCGACCAAAACGGGCCCGGAGCCGAAGTGGATGAACGATGGTGCCACTCAACTCTGGGGCCCGCATCGCACGAATTTCGTCACGTCGTCCGAGTCCGCCGGACGTATGCAGGGTTTCGATAATGGATGGATGCGCCCGGAAGATCGCCGTTGACGTGTGCTGGAGATCGAGTTCAAGACACATGCGCAAGGCCGGTGGATGCCTGAACCGAACGTCGCCTGGCAGTACCAGACCTCGGCGCAGCAATCCCTGTTGACCGATTTCCAGGCTTACGGCCAGCGGCTTCCGAATGGAAATACGCTGTTCGCATCGTCACCGATGCAGCACGTGATCGAAGTCACGCCGGCCGGAATTGTGGCGTGGGAATTCATCAGCCCGGTCTTCGCGAATGGCGAGATCAAGTGCAAGTCCAATGCTGAGGAGAATCCCCCGCTGACCTTCTTCCGCGCCTGCAAGTACGCGCGCAACTACCCGGGACTTCGTGGCCTGGATCTCCGACGCCGTCACCAGTTCTCGTTGAGTTGCCCGCTCGGTCCCTGGCTGCGCAAGTAGTCAAGGCGCTCAAGCGCTTGCCCGACCGTAACGCACGCCCCTTGATGACCGAGCCAAGCCACGGCAGGGAAACACACCACCTGCCGCGCGGCCGGCCAGCCCTAGACCCTGACGCAGACACTGCGCCATCTCTTCCGGCCAGAGTGACGCTTCCGTCCATGGGCAACTGAGCGTCTCCTCGTCGGAACGCCGTGCACATACCGACCGGCTTCGACACCCGCAGCCTGCTCCGCTTTGCTACCCTGTGCCCTCCGTTCCCTACCCGTTCATACCGTCATGAAGCTGAACAAAAGCACCGCACAGGGCGGACTCGTTTACTCCACCGCTCACGGCAAGATGTGCCCGGGATGCCGGCAGCCGGTCGCAAGATGCATCTGCAAACAGCAGAAAGCTGGCGTACCGTCGGACGGCATCGTGCGAGTCAGGCTTGAGACGAAAGGCCGCAAGGGCAAAGGCGTCACGGTAGTCATGGGCATTCCGGTTCTGCCTGCGGCGCTCGATGCAATCGGCAAGGAATTGAAGCAGCGTTGCGGCTCCGGCGGCACGGTCAAGGATGGGGTCATCGAGATCCAGGGCGACCACCGCGACACGGTCGTCGCCGAATTGACGAAGCGCGGCTACACCGTGAAGAAGGCGGGCGGGCACTGAGCGACTGCCAAGCGGCGGCGCACCAAGCAGAGTCCATACGATGCGCCCTTCCGTGGTGGTGCCCGTAATCGGACGGCGACTTGTGGTACGAGTGCACCACCGCCTGCCCCCGTCCGCGCGCGATCAGCCAGCGATTCGCTGGGGGGGCCGCAAGGCCGGCAACCAGCAACGACAACACCAGACTGCCCCAGAACAGCAGATTACGCAGTGTCGCGTCCATCGCCCCCGGAATCGCGATCATCACCGCATTATCCACGATCTCCATGATCGTGATCGACACGGTGTCCGCCGCCAGCGCAAGCCGGATGGCCGCGGCGGCGGGTAGACCGGCCTTGAGCAGAGGAGTCAGAGTCAGCGCATAGCCGGAGATGAACGCCAGCACGACCGACAACACGACCGTCGCGCTACTGCCCCACTTGAGTGCAGTACCGATCATCATGCCAAGTACCTCGCCGATGGCGCAGCCGGAAAGGCAATGGGCGGTCGCGCTGAAGGCGATACGGCTCAGCGAAGACCTTGCGGCCGCTGGGTGACTTTGAGGCATGGCAACTCCTGATCTACGGGATACCGGACGCACAGCATGATCTGCCGGCGCCGGAACCACGCCGAGTTCCCACCCGATGGCGATGCCAGCCCCCGCCCGGTGGCGGCGCGTTCTTCGGTGCGATCCCCGGACCTGCAACGAAGTCGCGGAAGCTACCGGAATTTTGGGAGCCTGTCAGTTCGGGTCGCCCCAGGGCTGTGAACCGGGCACCAGGGTCGCTTTGATTCCCGCCTTCTCGACATCGGTGAGGGTGCGGTACAGCGTCGCCTCATGCGCCAGCACGCTTCCCTTCATGACGGCGACGTAGCGCGTTACGTTATCGACATCGCACACATAGCCGTCGCCCGGGTCTTCGACGCTGCGCAAGTTGCCGTCCCAATCCACGAAAAATCCACTCATCTCGAAGCCTCGCAATGTCTGTTCACAGCAAACCGAGTATCGGCCGGCATGCATGAAGCAAGGTCGATGCCTCGCCCATGAGGTTCGTTCGCGAGGCCTGAATCTCGATGTTCCAGGCTGGTCCTGCACGCCATCGGCCGGGCGCGGGCCCGATCGCAACAACGAACCGGATCGCCGAGCACACTGACTGATTGCAGCTTGACGCCCGACTCCTCGCGTTGCTCAGCCGCAGGCAACCATCCCGTTGCACCCACTGGGCCGAAAATTGCTTCGCAATCGCCGAATGGACGGCGCAGGATCGGGTCGGTCCGGACCGCTGCCGGGGTAAACCCCGTCGGTGCAAAGTGGTGTGTATGGCTCCTGCCGCCCGCGCACCCGATTGCACCGGGAGATTTTCCCGCTCACCTGATCCGCCCGACTTCAACACCTCGAACACCTTTCGTAGTTCCGCTGGAGCAGTCTCGGTATTGTCATGTTTGTCGGCTTTGTCAGTTTTGTGGACCCCGTCGCAGGCGTCGGCGACGCCCATAGGGTGTCGCTCCCCGCGCCATCGCGGATGCCCACCACCGGCGTTGCGAGGCCGCTGAAGAGGACCCCGGAATGACGCAGACGGGCGTGACGGCCAACGCGCACAGACGCCGGAGGCGCGCATGAAGGGATCGGAGGAAGACGCGAAAGCCCGGCTGACAGCCAATCCGTTTCCGGCGAGTCAGTGGGTCCAGATCCGCGACGACCACATCATCATCAAGGCGGGCTATAGCGAAACCCTGCAGCGAATGCTGCGTTGGGTACCGAATGCCCGCTGGCGTTCGGATCTGCGCTGCTGGAGCGTGCCCCTTGCCGGCGCCGAACTCGTTCGTTCGGTGCTGCCCGAGATATCTCGGCTGGCGGAAGCCATGCAGGAGTCGCCGCGCCTATCGGCGAGCCATGACACCGACGCGGAAGAAGCACCGCTGGAGATCTATGCAAGGGCTTGGTTCCGCGACGCCGCGCGCCTGCTCTTCGGCAGTGACTGGCAGCGGGAAACCGCGCGTGCCCTGAACCGCGACGAAGCGGCGCTGGCGTGCTGGCTCGTCGGTGAAGGCGTGGCAGAGGCCGCCCCCGAGCAACTTCTCGAGGAAATGCTGCGGCTGATGCGCAACCGGGCATCGGACATCGACAGCGCCGCAGATGCCCTGGCGAAGAAACTTGCGCGGAGCCGGCAGCGTGATGCTTGATCGGCCAACACCCCCATGGCGGCTGTGCGACGCATGGATTTCAAAGCGCGCGGACGGAGTCCGCCCGCGCGGTGAATTCCAGGCCATCAGCCCGCTCGAACACGTCGATCGGGATATCGAAGACGAAGCGGTTATCGTACCAACTCCGCGCATATGGCATGAACATGGCACCGGGGCGCAGCGCAAACAAGCATTCCGATCCGCCATACAGCGCGGCCTCGAAGCCGCTGCTCTCGGTTTCCGGGACGTTGTCGTCGCCGAAGACCTCGAACTGAATGAAGACCTTGGCGGACTCGATACCGCCCTCAGTAGCCTTGATCGCGATGACCCGAAGGTTCTGAAAGCGGCGGCCGACGGCACCGCTTTCCAGCGTCTGTGTCAACTCGTGCAACGTTCCCTTCCTGATCACGGCCGTTTCGGGCTGGGGAACTCCCAGATCGTTCAGGCCGGTGGCTTTGGCTGATTTCAGCGGAATGAGCAGCTTTTTCTCGGACAGTGCAATCACGGTGTACTCCATGCAGAGGATTTACGAGAGCTGCGCCATTGGGTGGCGCTGCACCGACCCAGGCAGCAAACATGCCATACCGTTGATGAGGCTCGACAGTCCGTCGGTGCTCGGAGCCCGCACATCCGGACCAGCGGTGCATTCCAGACCCGCCGGTGATGCTGCAGCCGAACGTTCCGGGAGCCTGTCATGACCACCGAAGCACCCCATCCCCCTCTTGCAGATCTCCTGCAGATCGAGCCAGGTCTGAGTGTTCTGCGCCTTGCGGCGCTGTATGCGGGGCCCGATGGCCGGCTCGATGACGAGACGCTGGAGCTGATGTTCGCCCAGGTACAGGCCGGCGTGCTCGCGACCGTCGCTCCACGAGATATCTGGCGGGAACTCGCGGTCGGACTGATGGCACCGAAGCCCTCCAATATGCTGCGCGCATTGTTCGCGTGCAGCGCACTCCACGCCATTCTGCCCGAGGTCGCGACAGTGTTCGGCGTACCGCAGATCGCGGACGATCCGCCGCAAGTCGATATCGGCCAGCACCTGCTGCGGGTGCTGGACCTGGCGGCCGCAGCCGGCGCCCCATTGTCGGTGCGCTTCGCGGCCTTGGTCATGCACACGGGCAAGTCCGACTCGCCGCCGGAGCATCTGCCGGTGCACTACCGCCATGTGGAGCGCGGACAACCGCGCATCGAAGCGCTTTGTGAACGATTCGACATCCCGGACGACTGCCGCGAGCTCGCGCTGCTGGCGCTTGCCGAATGCGAGCGAGTGCACCGCGTAACCGAGACGCGGGCGGGCCCTGTGGCGGTGATGCTGGAGCGTCTGGGAGCTTTCGAGCACCCGGAGCGCTTCGAGCGACTGATGACGCTTTGTGCCTGCGATTACGGCGCCTATCGCGGGCGCACACCGGAGGCGTATCCAAAAGCGGCCGTGCTGCGCATCGCGCTGCAGGCCTGCACCGGCGTCGTTGCAGGCGACGGCTTGGTCGAAGCGCGGGCCGCGGCGATCGCGGCGGCCTTGCGCTCCGAACGCTGGACGAACGCGGATTGCTAGCCATATACCGAAGGTGGGCTCGCGGTCTGGATGGGAGCATACGAGGCGATGACCGACTACATCCCTGAACTCAGCGAACTGCGCATGGTCGCCCGCGCCCCGGAGCATCCGGTGGATTTCGGCGCGGACCGAGACTATATCTTCTCGTGCCTAAGCGATATCGAGAGCCGCTTCGGGCTCGCTGCCTTCCCCGGCCTCGTGCCCGAGAGGATACCGGCCCGCAGGCTGATCAAGCAGTTGATTACCTGGTGGCGCACCCTCGAGCCGGCGGACGAGCGCCAGCGCGACGCGCATGCACGTTTGCCCGGCGTCATTCGGTTGATCGACACCTACTCAGCATTGCTGGGGGAGATGAAGCGGTAGCGACAAGGCAGTCCGCAGACATTCCGCGGAATGCGCGCGCATTGGCATCCCCTCCCCTGCCGCCTTATGACCTGACTTGGTCCACCGCCACCTGAAACCCGCTATGGCAGACCCATGACCAAGGTCTGCGCAAACCGTCCATTCCTTTTTCGATCGCCTTTTCCGGACCAATCGGTCCCCCTTAAGCCTTGGTGATGATCCCAGTTCCGGGTTCGATGGCTGTCCCCCAGTGAGGCGCAGACTTCTCTGAGGCCGTCCGCGATGCAGGGACGGATCCGCACGATGCGCCGTTGTAGACGCTTGACCTCTCACCACCCCCCGAGCAAAGCCAGGACGGCTTTCGCTCGAACCGCCCTCGGGTTCATTCGAAACCAGAACTTAGCCAACGTCATTTTCGGGGGAGTCACCTCCACGATCGACCACCGATCAGTGACCGCAGCGACCTGCTGCACCACCTGATGAGCGAATCGCATTCAAGATTTGAAGCCTTATGTGAGTTCGGTCGCACTTCACCATCTACGTCACGGGGAGAACGACTGACCGCGCCGCCCCTGAACTAGCTTTCAGTCACCAAGCGTCGCAGCGAGTCTCTGAGCCATAGGCTCACACCCGGCGATGCACCTAATACCGAGACGACTGATAAAGCTTACGGAGACGACGATGAAAACCCCCAGCAGAAAATCGAACAAAGCCGCTTCGTCCTTGATACTTCTTGTGAGCGGAATGGCTGTCTCCCAAGCGTCGATCGCCGCCAACTATTATGTC
The DNA here is from genome assembly GCF_054172105.1 of Methylolobus aquaticus. Taxonomy (NCBI): domain Bacteria; kingdom Pseudomonadati; phylum Pseudomonadota; class Gammaproteobacteria; order Methylococcales; family Methylococcaceae; genus Methylolobus; species Methylolobus aquaticus. Next base: position 114,463 of record NZ_JBSYXP010000008.1, on the reverse strand, counting down.
GCTACGTGGGGCAATGACGGCAATCAAGGAACTTTCTCTGCCCCGCTCAAGACGATTTCGAAAGCACAGAACATCGTTAAGCCAGGCGACACGGTTTACGTACGCGGCGGAACCTACGCACAAACCGTGTCATGGAGCAAATCGGGCACCGAAACCGCACCGGTGCAGATCAAAGCCTACCCAGGAGAGCTACCGGTCATAGACGGCGAGAAGAAGTTGGCATCGAACTGGGGCACGATGGTCAATCTGGCCGGAAACTATGTGCATATGGATGGCTTCGAGGTAAAAAACGGACTCGGCCAAGGTGTGGTATTGACAGGGCACCACAACAAGCTCAGCAACTCGAACATCCATGACCATGCCGAACGAGGCGTGCTGGCTGCGGGTGACTATAGCGTTGTCGAATACAATCGGGTTTGGGGCAACGCCTGGTACAACTGCCGGCTCAGCAGTTGCCCGACGACTCGCTATCCCAATGGCGGATGGGGTACCGGACTCAGCGCGGCTCGCGACAAGGTAAACGGGATAACGGAGAACGCTACTCTGCGGGGCAATACAGTATTCAATAATTGGGGCGAGGGGCTTTCTTCATTCGAGGCAGATGGCACCATCCTGGAAGGAAACACGGTATATGACAACTGGGCCCTGAATGTCTACGTCTCAGAATCCACCAATACGCTCGTCACTGGCAATCTGATCTACGTGACGCCGAACAATGCAGTGCAGAAAAACATGATGAATATCGGCCTCTGCGATGAAACCACGGTGCGCGCATCGGCGAACGTGAGCATCGTCAACAACCTGATCATGGGCGGCAGCGCCCATATGAGTTGGTGGGCGGACAAGCGCAACCCTGGCGCCAAGATGTCGAACGTCATGATCGCCAACAATACCTTCGTGCAAGCGAACCTGGCTTCATCGACTTCAAATGCGATCACTTTCCGTAACGCAGCACACGAGAACGTGCGGTTCCTAAACAATATCGTGAAACAGAACGGTACCGGCAATCCGATCGCCGTCGGCACAGGCCAGTTCACGTTTTCCAGCAATCTTTGGTCAGAGAAACCGGTCACCAGGGCCGCCGCCTACGACGATGTCAATGCCGATCCGCAGTTGAGCCAGACGGGATCCACACTGGCCGGTCAATTGAAGGGCGAGTATTTCAAGCTCAAGGCCACGTCACCGGCGATCAGCAAGGCCAGCGTCATCAGCGAAATCCTTGACGACTACTTCGGCGATGCCAGAGACTCGACGCCCGATATCGGCGGCGACGAGCTCTGAGCCAGAGAGATGCCGCTGACGATCTCAGCACACCCAACGCGGGCCATCGTCTCTACCAAGCCTCATCATCAGTCCCCCGTGGTGACCACATCACGGGGGACTTTTCTTTCTACGGCCGCTGCTCTTGTATGAAGCCTTTAGCAAAGAAGGATGCGCCTGCATCGGCACTTCAAACCTTTCCAGGCCGACGATCTCGGCGTGCAGTGCGAATCAGGGTCGCGGCACCTTGTAGGTCTGCCCCTCGAAATCCAGCGTGACAGCCGATTCCTCGATCCGCCGAATCGCCGGACCGTCGTGCAGGCGATCCCCTTCGTGGTACTTGCGTCCGCCGATCACGACGAAGCGGTCTCGCTCAGCCGTCGCGGAGTAGGCGTAGACATTGATCCTCGGTCGTGGAAGGTGGTCATCGACCAACGTACTGGTAACGGGTTCAGCAACTCGCGGCCTCGCACTGCGGCCCGAAGCCACGCTCGGGCTCGTGGATCCAGGGTCGACTCGTCGCAGACGCCCCATAGGATCGCCCTCGGGCACTGGGCCGCGAGCCGTCTCCCCCTCGCCGGGGGGGCTCGGAACCCGACGAGTGCGCTCAGGCGACGCTGCCGTAACCGGCCGATGCGGTGGGGCCGCGGAGCGCGGCGGAGCGGCGGACTCCCGGGGCTTCTTGGGCCTGGGCCCTGCCAACTCCTTGGTCACGGTCTGGGGTTTCGGGGCGGTCGGAGCTGCGGCAAAACCCAAAGGCTCGCCGGCCGGCCCCAACCTGTCGGAGCTCAACGCGGCGGCTGCGGTGCGGGACGCCATGTCCTGCGCCTCAGAACCCGGCGCGGACCCGAGGGTACGGCCAATCGGTTCTTCGCGCTTCAGCGAATAATGCAGCACAAACGCGAGTACACCCAGGTTCAGAATGGCAAAAATGGCCAGCAACACCGAGCGCCAATGCGAGCGGGGCGTATCGGCAGGATAGGCCGCCAGCTGGGCGAGCGGCTGGGCCTCGGCTTCGCGACGCTGTCGCTCCGATTTGCGCAAGGCTTCGAGGATATAGGACATCTGAATAGCCCCTGCTATGGACTCGCTCGGTCACGAAGAGTGGGCATGCCGGACCGCGGTAATGCCGCGGACAGACACGCCTGTGTTTCCGGGCCGATGATCCCGTCCGCCCGAATGCCAAGCGTCCGCTGGAAACGGGTGACCGCCTCGCTCAAGGTCGAATCGAAACGTTCGGGGGGCCCCTCTGGCATGGCGGGAAAGCCGGATGCTGCAAGTTGCTGCCTCAATAGCGGGATACCCGAGTGGGCGGTACCGGGCATGAAGTAGGTCTTCCGCTTCGTCGGCGGCATCCAGAGGACCGTGGACTCGCCGGTCCAAACCGGAAGGAGTTCCGCCAGCGAATAAGTCAGCGCTGCGCCATCCTTTCCCGCCAGGTGTGCATGCTCGCTGTCACCCCCGATCAGCGCGACGAAGCGGCCTTGGCCGTCATTCAGGCGCAGCTTCAGGACGGCGGGAAGGTTCAGGCGCAGCAGCGGCTCCCAACCTCTCCGCAGATGGAGACACCGCAGCCCGGCGTCGACCACGGCCGCGCACGAAATGGCCTCAAAAGGCCGCTGCGGCTGCCATAGCTGCACGACTTGCCCCAGCGCATGGCGTTCCTCCGCAAAGATTGGGTCAGTGGCCCAAACCTGCAATACGGGTGGCCCGGGCCGCGGATTTGCGGGCGTGACCACTGCCGGATTGTCTTTAGGGGGTTCCGAGGCTGCAACTGTCTGCGGTGGAAGTATCGTCTGGGTCGGCGGCGTGGCTGGATCGCCGCGCGCGACGGTAAGCGACACGGAGGGTTCACCGTGACTGCCTGGCCACGGAACCAGTGACGCGACGGCAACCACCACGAACAGGACGCCGGCGAACTTCTGCCACCTCGGCAAACCGGCCTGCGTGGGAATCCGATGCACCTCGCGGGCGGCTTTCCGGACGATCGGAACGTCGACCCGGAGCCGGTCGAGCGTATAGGCGCCGAGCAGGGCGCGGTCGCAGATGACGTTGATGAGCCGTGGGACACCTCCCGACGCACGAAAGATCTCCGCCAATGCCCTCGTGCTGAACAAATCCGCGTTTCCGCCCGCCACCCTCAACCGGTGATGGACATAGCGCTGGGTCTCGGCTTCGTTCAGCGGTCCGAGGTGATAACGCGCCGTGATGCGCTGATCCACCTGCCGCACTTCCCGACGCGCCAGCAGATCGGAAAGTTCGGGCTGCCCGACCAGAATGATTTGCAGCAGCTTCGTGGTCGGCGTCTCCAGATTGGTCAGCAAGCGAATCTGTTCCAGCACATCCGTACTGAGGTGCTGTGCCTCGTCGATGACCGCGACCGTCCTGCGACCCTTGGAGTGGTTTTCCAAAAGAAAGCGATTCAGAGCATCGATCAATACCTTGCAGCTTTCCGTCGCCGGAGGGTAAGGGACATGCAACTCGTCGCACAGTGCCGCCAGCAACTCTACCGCGCCGAGCCGCGGATTCATGATGAACGCCACATCGACGTCGCCACCGAGGTGTTCCAGCAGGGAGTAGCAGAGCGTCGTCTTGCCGGCTCCGACTTCTCCCGAAAGCATCACGAAGCCGCCGCCTTCCCCAAGCCCATACAACAGGTGCGCAAGGGCCTCCTGGTGCTGATGACTCAGATAGAGAAAACGCGGATCCGGATTGATCGCGAAAGGCGCGGCATCGAAGCCGAAATGCTTCAGGTACATGGGGTAGCGTGGGGCTGGCGCGCCGCGACAGCGCAAGAGCGGCCGGTCGGAATCTGACCTCGGAGTGAAGATCGCACAATCAATTACGTCAGGCTAACGGCTAAGCGCAGTCGAATGCAAGCCGACGCGAGTCCGCCGTCATGCGTCGGTACCGGGAGAGGCGGGCCAGAGCCGGCGCCACCACGCGAACGAGCCGATGCGTCGGTTATCATTACGGGTCTTCGTGTGATGGCACCATGCCGGAGTGAGTCGTCGATGATGGAGTGTATCGGTCAACAGAGCAGGTTTGGAGTTTTGGCATTGGGGCTCATGCTCGGTGCTTGCAGTCCGGTGCGCCCGCCGGAACCTGTTGCGGCCCAGCCTGTGGTCGCGCCGCCGTCGCGGCTGCCGCCTGTGCGGGCCGAATACCGTCCGCAGTCGCTGGCCCCGATGCTGGATCGCATCGTACCCGGCGTCGTCAATATCTCGACGACCTCCCGCGTGCGACTTGAGGTCAATCCCCTGTTCAACGATCCGTTCTTTCGGCGGTTCTTCGGTCGCCCACAAATGCCGCGCGAACAACAGCGGCAAAGCCTGGGTTCGGGCGTCGTGATCGACGCCGCCCGTGGCTACATCCTGACCAACCACCATGTCGTCGCCAATGCCGATCAGGTAACGGTGACGTTGATGGACGAGCGCCAGTTCGAGGCAAAGCTTGTCGGCAGCGATGCCGACACCGACATCGCCGTGATCAAGATCACGCCCGATCGACTGGTGTCCGTTCCGCTGGGGAATTCCGATACGCTGCGCGTCGGCGATTTCGTCGTCGCGATCGGCAATCCCTTCGGCCTGGGCCAGACGGTGACATCCGGCATCGTCAGCGCCTTGGGCCGATCTGGCCTCGGTATCGAGGGGTACGAGAACTTCATTCAGACCGACGCTTCGGTCAATCCGGGGAACTCCGGGGGCGCCCTGGTCGACCTGGACGGACGACTCGTCGGCATCAACACCGCAATCGTGGGGCCGAGCGGCGGCAACGTCGGCATCAGCTTCGCGATCCCGAGCAACATGGCGCGCGACATCATGGAACAGTTGATCGGGTCCGGAAAGGTCCGCCGCGGTCAGCTTGGGGTTTCGGTGCAGGATCTCACCCCGGAGCTCGCTCGAAGCTTCGGCCTCAAGCGGACGGCCGGAGCCGTCGTCGCGCAAATTGCACCGGACTCGCCGGCAGCCAGTGCAGGACTCCTGGTCGGAGACATCATCATCGCCGTGAACGGGAAATCCGTCACCAATGCGAGCAGCCTGCGCAGCGCGGTCGGCCTGACTCCGCCCGGTCAGGAAATCGACCTGGAAATCTTGCGGAACGGTGCTTCCAAGACTCTCAGCGTCGCTATCGGCGCACGCTGAAGATCCCTATCCGGCCCGCCCGCACGCCCTGCTGCTTACGATAGCACCGTCAATACCGGGCGGCCCTCGGGCCGCCACCGGGCCGGTCCGACATTCCTGGAACACACTCAGTGGCCCTACCTTTCGCCAGCCAGCATACAACTTCGTTCCCCGCTGCCCTGGAACAGTTGGGTATCTCGGTGCTCGTCTCCACCTATCAGGCCGGACAGCTGATCATCCTCCGCGCACAGGGCGGGGTTCTGAATACGCACTTCTGCGGACTCGAGCGGCCGATGGGCCTCGCCGCCGACGGCGGGCGTCTGGCGGTCGGCACGGGTTACCAGCTGATCGAATACCGGGATGTGCCCGCAGTCGCGGAGAAACTGCCGGATGCCGAGCAGCATGATGCCTGTTACCTGCCACGCCAGATCCACGTCACCGGCGACATCGACATCCACGAAATGGCCTATGCGGCCGACGGCGAGCTCTGGCTGGTGAACACCCGCATGTCCTGCCTGTGCACGCGTGATCCCGCTTACAGCATTCGCCCGCGCTGGCGCCCACCGTTCGTGACCGGCTACGATCTGACCGACCGCTGCCACCTGAACGGACTCGCACTCAAGGACGGGCAGCCGGCTTTCGCGACCGCTCTCGGGCGCTCGGACCAGGCGGCCGGTTGGCGCGCCGACAAGGCTCGCGGCGGAGTTCTGATGGGCATTCCTGCCGGCCGGATCGTTGCCGAGGGCTTGTCGATGCCGCATTCGCCCCGCTGGCATCATGGCCGCTTGTGGGTATTGGAATCGGGCGCCGGCACCCTGGTGACCGTCGATCCGTCGAACGGGAAAAAAACCGTGGTCGCCGAAGTACCGGGCTTCACGCGCGGTCTCGATTTCGTCGGCCGTTTCGCCTTCGTCGGCTTGTCGCAGGTGCGCGAAACGGCGGTATTCGCCGGCCTGCCGCTGACGGCGCGGGTTGCCGAGCGCCAGAGCGGGGTCTGGGTCGTCGACACCGCCACGGGGACGACCGTCGCGTTCGTCATGTTTACGGGCTCGGTGCAGGAAGTCTTTGCGGTTCAGGTCATGCCGCACCGCTACCCCGCGGTACTCGACACGCATGACGATCTGCTGCGCTCCTCCTACGCGCTGCCGGACGAGGCACTGGCGGATATTGTGCCGCCAGACCCTGTGCTTTCAGCCATCGCACAGGCCGCCCAGGCGCATAGGACCGGCCATCCCGCGGCGGCGGCGTCAATCTTGGAGGCGATCCAGGCCGACCAGCCGGAGCAGACGGGAGCCCGCTACGAGTTGGCCAAGGTCCATATGGACTGCGAGTCCTGGCACGAGGCGGAGCGCGAGCTGACACGCCTCGTCAGGGACGAGCCCAGCCATGCCGATGCCCACCATCAACTGGCGCTATGCCACGCGGCCCAGGGGCGCTGGGTCCAGGCACTCCAAGGCGCCGAAGCGTCGCTGGCCGCCGACGGTCAGTTCGCTGCGGCACATGTCACTCGCGGTGTCGTGCTGCTGTCCGAGGGGCGTTATGACGAGGGTTGGGCCGAGTGGGAGTGGCGGCGCGAACTGCCCGACGTTATCCGCTTTGCCTGCCCCCAACCGCTATGGACGGGCGCACCGATCAATGACCAGGTGCTATTGGTCCATACCGAAGGCAGCCTGCTTGACGTCGTGCAATTCGCCCGGTTCCTGCCGCTTGCGGCTCGCCGCTGCCGCCGGCTGATCGTTTCGTGCAGCGAGGAACAGCGTCCACTGCTGGCCACGCTCGAGGGCGTCGCGGAAGCCCGCATCCCGGACGCGATAGCGCTTGATCGGTTCGATGTCTACTGCTCGCTGCTGAGTCTGCCGTGTTTCCTGGGCATCACGCGGGTGGATCTCCCCTCTACAGTGCCTTACCTGTCGCTTGCGGACATCTCGGCACGACCGGCACCTCTTCCCGGCAAGGGCCAGCGACGCGTCGGCCTGTGCTGGAGCGGCTGCGACCGCGGCGGGCCGGCGCTGGCGGCGTTTTCAGCTCTGCTGGAAGACCAAGGCACCCGGTTCTTCTCGTTGCAGGACAAACCCTCCCGCGAAGATGCGGCATGGTTGGAAAGCCGCGGCATCGTCGACCTGGAGCCCGAGATGGCGACCCCCGCCCGGACCGCCGCGTTGGTCGATCAGCTCGATGGCGTGATCGGTGTCGACTCCCTGCCGATCCACCTGGCCGGCGCGCTGGGCAAACCCGCCTGGGTACTGATCGGACCGTATCACCATTGGCGATGGCTGCGACACGAACCTGCGAGCCCTTGGTATCCGAGCGTCCGAATACAGCGCCGCGGAAAGGCGGAAAGCTGGGAGCAGGTCATCGCCCGCCTCGCACCGGAGGTGGGTGGACATCCGACCGGCGCCTATCCCTGAGCCGGTCAAGCTGGCCGGCCGAGTTCCACGCTGCCATCGCTCGGGGCCAAGCAAAGGCGTGCTATGCGATTCCCGAGCCTCCGCTTCAACCCTGGCCGACCATTCTCGGTTTCTCGCCTCGCAGATAACCCAGCCACATCGCCTCGTATAAATCCTCGAGGTCACGCGTGTAGCTCACCACATCGAAGAGGGGAGTCGTGAGCCGATTGGCAGCCAGCCTCGCCTTGACGCCGCTGAATCGCTCCGGATCCGTCGCCAGGTCCAAGGCCAGCTGATAGTACCCGTCCAGGTCAGCGACGATCAGTTCCTCCATATCGATGGCTCGCAGCACGCTCCCTGCCACACGCGAGGGGAACGTATCCCCGGCGCAGGTTAGGATGGGCACCCCCACCCACAATGCATCACTGGCCGTGGTGTGAGCGTTGTAGGGAAGTGTGTCCAACACCAGATCCGCCAACTGCAGGCGGCCAAGGTGGTCCACCTGTCCCATATCATCGGCGAAGATAATGCGCTCGGCGGTTATCCCCCGCTGGAACGCCTCCCGTCGAAGATTGCCCTCGGCCAGCGGATCTCGGAGGAGCCAGAGCACGCTGCCGGGAACATCGATCAGCAGCCGGCACCAAAGGTCAAATATTTCCGGTGTGATCTTGTAGGTTTGAGAAAAACTGCAAAACACGAAGTCGCCCTCCGGTAGGCCGGCCTCCAAGCGCGTCGGTCGCGCGCCGACGGGACAGTGTCGTCCGTGTGGCTGGTAGGTTCCCGGCAAATAGGCGAAGGCTTCGCTGTAGTCCGCGGCGGTTTCCGGCGGCGTCAGGAAGCGATCCGTAATGAGGTAATCGCAGATATCGCCGCCCAGCGTGCCGGGGTAGCCAAGGTAGTTCACCTGGATCGGCGCCGGCCGGTAGGTCAGAATCGCGGTACGAGTCGCCGCGGTATAGCCCTTCAGATCGATCAGGATGTCCACCTGGTCACCATGAATCGTGGCGGCGGCCTCAGCGGTCGATAGCGCCTCGATGTCGATGAAGCGGTCGAAAGTGCGCTCCAGACGGCGGCGCATGGCTTTGCCATCGCTCGCACCGTAGGAATAGGCCAGGACATCAAAACGCTGCCGATCGTGCGCTTCCAGCATCTCCGCCATCAGCAGGGCGGTGGCATGTTCGTGAAAATCGCATGACAGATAGCCCACCCGTATCTTCGGCTTGGCCTGCATGGCGAAGGTGAATGCCGAGGCGGATCGATGCAAGGCGGAGGCGGCTATCCGCTGCTTCATCCAGAGTTCGGAGCACTGCCGCTGCTCGTTCGCGGTAATGCCAGGTATCGACAGCGCAAGAAACGGTGCGAGCTTGCCCTCTTCGCCCTTGGCGATCACCGAGCGGACCTGCGCGCGCCATTCATCCACCCTCTCCCATTCGCACATTTGCTGAGCGAGGCTGAGTCGTTTCATGTCATGGCTGCCATGGTTTGGACGAACCGCGTGAAGGACACGCAAGGCTTGCGCCCCCCGCGCTCAGGCGCGGCCGGGCATGCAAGGCTTACGTGGGCAGCGATGCGTCCGGAAGCGTGGCCGCATCGATAGCAGAAAGCAATACTCGGACCATAAGGGAAGCAGATCACGGAGGAAGGGCACGGCGCCCCAGAGAGCTCTGCCGAGGAGAGGCGCAAGTGACGCGGCCCGCGGGTTCCATCAGTTGCCACAAGACCGCTGCGATCGAACCGCTGGTTCGGAGGACGGCGGAGTTCGACTGCGGGCGCGGCCGGGGACGGAGTCGCGCCTAAACCTTTTGGGATCCTGATCGCGGCATCTTGGCCAGATAGCGATCCAGCTGTGCGGCAAACGCTTTCCGGTCGCCGTTGCCGAGCGGTGGCGGTCCGCCGGTCGAAACACCGGTGTTCCGCAATTCCTCCATGAAATTCCGCAGCGCGAGCCGCTCGCGGATGTTTTCCCTTGTGTAGAGCTCGCCCCTGGGGTTCAGCGCTTGGGCACCGCGCTCGATCACCCGGGCCGCCAGCGGAATGTCCGCGGTGATCACGAGATCGTTCGGTTCGACGTCGTCGACGATGCGGGTGTCGGCAACGTCGAAGCCGCCGGGCACCCTGATCGCCCGTATCCACGGCGAGGGCGGGGGCCGCAGCGCCCGGTTGGCCACCAGGCACAGCGGCACCGGCGCCCGATTCGCGGCCCGGTACAGGATTTCGCAGATGACCGCGGGGCAGCCGTCCGCATCGACCCAGATAGTCATCCCCGGCCGCGCGTGCTGCCCGGCTTTGGTGCAGTAAACAGTGACGCAGGCTGCCCATCCCGACGCGGACCACCCGGTCGGGCCTGACCGGCGGCATTGTTGCCATTGCCGCGGCGCGGTGCAGACCGCCTCGGGGAACGGCTGTCACGACCGGCCGTGTCGCCCGCGGTCGAACGCGCCGGTCCCGAACCCCGGCGTGCGTCGCGACCGCCCGTATCGCGCGACGAGTTCTCGACGATGCGGACCGGAGGCACGAAGCCCTCGACATCGACGCGGGTAATCTCGCGTCGAATCAGCCGCTCGATGCCTTTCAGCAGCTTGATCTCCTCGGAGTCGACCAGCGACACGGCGGCTCCGCTACTGCCTGCGCGGCCGGTGCGGCCGATGCGGTGCACATAGTCCTCCGGAACATGGGGCAGTTCGAAGTTCACGACCCTGGGCAACTGGTCGATATCCAGACCCCGCGCCGCGATATCGGTCGCCACGAGCACCGGCAGACTGCCGTCCTTGAAGCCCGCGAGTGCCTGGGTGCGCGCCGACTGGCTCTTATTGCCGTGAATCGCCGCGGCCGCAATGCCATCCCGGATGAGCTTTTCGGCCAGCCGGTTGGCACCGTGCTTGGTCCGTGTGAACACGAGCACCTGCCGCCAGTCGTTGTGCCGGATCAGATGCGAAAGAAGGTCGCGTTTGTGATTCTGTTCGACCAGATGGACCGACTGTTCCACCAGATCGGACGTCGCATTGCGGGGCGCGACGTCGACCGAGCCGGGTTTGTGCAAAAGACTGTCGGCCAGCGCACGTATCTCATTCGAGAAGGTCGCGGAGAACAAAAGATTCTGCCGGTGTTTTGGCAGCAGGGCCAAAATCTTGCGGATGTCCCGAATGAAGCCCATGTCGAGCATCCGGTCCGCTTCGTCCAGCACCAGGATTTCGACCCCGGACAGATCCAGCGTCCGCTGACCGTAGTGATCGAGCAAACGTCCGGGCGTGGCGACCAGAATGTCCACCGGGCGTCGCAAACGATCGATCTGCGGCTTGATGTTGACGCCACCGAACATCACCATAGAATCGAGCGTGAGATAGCGCCCGTAGGTTCGAACCGATTCCTCGACCTGAGCGGCCAACTCGCGGGTCGGCGTCAGCACGAGACAGCGTGGCCGGCCGGGTACGCGGCGCGGCGCGGTGTTCGCCGATAAACGCTGGAGTATCGGCAGGGTAAAGCCGGCCGTTTTTCCGGTGCCGGTCTGAGCGCCTGCCAGCAAATCCCCGCCGGCCAGCACCAAGGGTATCGCCTTGAGTTGCACGGGAGTGGGCTGCGTGTAACCGGCATCGGAAACGGCACGCAAAAGGGGTTCGACCAGCCCGAGGCTGGCAAAGTCATTCACGGAAGTAATGGGAAAGCTCCTGCGACGGCCCGTCGCTCACAGAACAGCGACGCCAATCGAGGCAGACGGAAAGTCGATCGGTACGATCGGAGTAAAAAGGGAAACTGAGACGCTGATTGGCAGAACGCCTCGGCTCCGCGGATTATACGCAGTTGGCTCGCCAATGCGAGCGAAATGACTTTGGGTTGATCCGCGGAAGCCGATCAGCCACGAACCCTCAACCACAGCATCGCAAAGGTTAGGTAACCCATGGCCAAGAAAGACACCCGATCCACCGGCAGCAAACTCGACCAGGTCGTAGCCGAGGCACGTCGCGCGCGCGACGAGCGCGAGAAGGGTTATCGCGAACAGGCACTCAAGCTGTATCCGTGGATCTGCGGGCGCTGTGGTCGGGAGTTTGGGCTACGTAACCTGCAGGAACTGACCGTCCACCACAAGAACCACAACCACGACGACAATCCCAGCGACGGCAGCAACTGGGAATTGCTGTGTCTGTACTGCCACGATGAGGAGCATGCCCGACAGGTGCGCCTCAACAAGACTGCCGCCGCAGGCCCTGAGAACCAGGGCTCGACGTTCAAGGCCTTTGCGGGCCTCGAATCCTTGCTGAAAAATCCAAAAGGTGAATAACGCGAGCGGAACCACCGTTCACTTTCCGCATCGTTTCGGCAGCCGCACCGACACCAGCCCCAGCGAGAGTCGCTAGGTTCCCCGCAGTCATGCTGCTAAAGTGGGACGGATGGACGTGCATCCCTTTTCGAGTCTGACGCCTGACTGCGTGCTGAACGCACTCGACAGTGTCGGCTTCCACACGGATGGTAGGCTGTTGGCGCTCAACAGCTACGAGAACCGCGTCTATCAGGTCGGCCTCGATGAGGCCGCCCCGGTGGTCGCGAAATTCTATCGGCCGGAGCGCTGGAGCGACGAAGCCATTCTGGAAGAACATCGATTCACACAAGAGCTGGCGGATGCGGAGTTGCCGGCCGTACCGCCACTCGCCACGACGGACGGCGCAACGCTCCACCGCTTCGAAGGCTTTCGTTTTGCGGTGTTTCCGCGTCAGGGGGGTCACGCGCCGGAACTCGATGCGCCGGGTACGCTGCAACGCCTGGGACGACTGCTCGGCCGCATCCACGCGGTGGGCACGCTGCGCCGTTTTCGTCACCGGCCCAGTCTCGATATCGCCACCTTCGGCGTGCAGGCTCGGGAGTATCTGTTGGAACAGCAGGCGCTGCCGGCAGACCTGTCGGCCAGCTATGCTCAGTCGGCCGCGATGGCTCTGGACGGCGTGCGGCGGTGCTACGACCGGGCAGGCGACGTCCGCCCGGTCCGCCTGCACGGCGACTGCCATGTCGGCAATATTCTGTGGACGGACGATGGCCCGCACTTCGTGGACTTCGACGACATACGCAGCGGCCCGGCCGTTCAGGATCTCTGGATGCTGCTCTCCGGCGACCGGATAACCATGACATTGCAACTCGGACAGGTCATTGCCGGGTATCGCGACTTTTTCGACTTCGATCCCCGTGAGTTGCACCTGATCGAAGCGCTCCGAACGCTGCGCATGATCCACTACGCGTGCTGGCTGGCCCAGCGCTGGAGCGACCCGGCCTTCCCGCAGGCCTTCCCGTGGTTCGGCACACCGCGGTACTGGCAGGAGCGCATCCTGGAACTGCGTGAACAAATCGCCGTGCTGGACGAGCCCCCACTGGTCCTGGCCGCATGAGTACCTGACCGCCAACGGTGCGGGGATACGAGGACTGATCTAGACTCTGCGATGACTCGGCCGATCGCGCATCTGACCCGGCGCCGGAACGTGGCCTCCCGAAGTCACCATCAAGCCCCAAGACACCATACGAGGAACGGATCGTGAGCGCAGTCAGTGTCGATGAGATCATGCAGCGAGCCACGGCCGCCGCAGGTATCTTCAGCCAGTACGACCAACAGCAGACCGACCGGATCGTCGAGTCCGTTTACCGCGCCGGCTTTGCCGCCCGGGTCAGACTGGCCCGGTTCGCCCAGGAGGAAACCGGTATCGGCCGCTGGGACCACAAGGTCATCAAGAACGTCGTCGCGACCCAATTCGTCTACGAAGACATCCGCGATCTGAAGACCGTCGGCGTGATCCGCGAGGATACGGACAGCGGCATCCTGGAGATCGCCCAGCCGGTCGGGCCGATACTCGCCATCATCCCGGCGACGAATCCCACCTCCACGGTGATGTTCAAAGTGCTGAGCGCCCTGAAGACGCGCAATCCGGTCATCGTGAGCCCGTCGCGCCGCGCCACGGCATGCACGGTCGAGGCCGCCCGGATCTGTTACGAAGCGGCCCTGGACGCGGGAGCTCCCGAGGACTGCGTGCAGTGGTTGGCGGACGTCTCGCGCGAACAGACGCAGGCATTGATGGCACATCCGGGACTGGCACTGATCCTCGCGACCGGCGCCACCGGTCTCGTGCATTCCGCCTACAGTTCGGGCACCCCGACGCTCGGCGTAGGCCCCGGGAATGTGCCGGTGTTCATCGACCGCAGCGCCGATGTCCCATTTGCTGTCAACGAAATCTGCGCATCGAAGCTGTTCGACAACGGCACGATCTGCGCCAGCGAACAGGCAATCGTCGTCGAAAGGGCGCTGGCCGACGATGTCATGGCCGCCTTCCGCCAACACGGTGCCTATTTCCTGAATCCAGCCGAAAGCCGGCAGCTCGAAGCCCTCGTCCTCGACGCCTCGGGACACATGAGTGCGGACATCGTCGGCCGCCCTGCGACCGACATCGCGCAGCGGGCCGGCCTTGCCGTCCCGCCGGACACGACCCTGCTGATCGCACCGCTGGATGGCGTCGGCGATGACTATCCCCTGTCACGGGAGATCTTGGCACCGATCCTGGCGTTCTATGCCGTCGAGGGCTTCGACCACGCAGTCAACGTCTGCATCGACCTGAACTTCTATGGTGGCATCGGTCATACGGTCAGCCTGTTCTGCAACGACGAGGCCCGCATCACGGCGTTCGCGTCCCTGATGAACGCCGGGCGCATCGTGGTCAACATGCCGTCGGCACAGGGCGCCGTGGGCCGTATGTACAATAGCCTGAGTCCGTCGCTGACGCTGGGCTGCGGCACAGGCGGCAAGAACATCACCACCGACAACGTCACGGCGCGCCATTTGATCAATATCCAGCGGGTCACACGCCGCCGCGAAGATCGTCGTTTCGCACGCTTCGATCTTTCGCTTTACCTCGACGAAGGCGTGGATGCAGACGCAATCCACGAAGCCTTCAACCGCAACTATTGAACGCGAAGGGACCGGGAACACCGATGGCAACCGCGACAACCACCCAGACGGATTTCGACCTGACCGACACCGGCGGAACCTGGCATTGCGTATTGACCGGAAGGCTCGACACCGAACGGTGCGAGCGCATCACGGAACCGTTGCTGTCGCGGCTCCAGGAATCGAACCAGGGCATCACCTTCGATCTCGCCGAGGTTTCGTTCGTCGCGTCATCGTTCCTGCGCTTATGCATACTGGCCAGCCGGGCCGTGGGGGACGGCAACGTCTGCCTCGTAAACACCGCGCCGACCATCAAGAAGGTGTTCAAGATCGCGGGGCTGGACGGGCCGATCCGGATCGACTGACCTGCTCGGCGCCCCATGAGCAGCAATACGCTGGAACTGACGGCGACCAGTCGCATCGAGGAACTGAGCGCCATCGCGGAGCAGACTGCAGCTTTCCTGGAACGGGCCGGTTGCAACCCGAATACCGTATTCGCGATTCAGTTCGCACTTGAGGAACTCTTTGCGAACATCGTGAGTTATGCCTTCGTTGGCGATGATGATGCAGGGTCTGGAACCCATTCGATAGCGATCCGACTGGAGCAGGATACGGGCGGATTCACGCTTACGCTCGAAGACGACGGCACAAGCTTCGATCCGCTATCTGCGCCTGTGCCCGACACCTCTTTGCCAATCGACCAGCGTCCGATCGGCGGACTCGGTCTGTTCATCACGCAGCGTCTCGCGTCCAGCATCCAATACCGCCGCACGAACGGAAAAAACAGGGTGACCGTACGCTTCATCTCCCCCATCGAAGGGGCTTGACCCCAGGCGAGGCAGGATCCTATCCACGCGCTCCCGTGAGGGCCTGCCGCCGCAGCACCAGTAGCGTCACGTCATCCTGCGGTGCGCCGACACAGTGTTGCTTTACGGTCTCCGTTATCCGCGTGCAAAGCGCTTCGGGGGAAGCCGCAGCGTTGCTCCGCAGCAAGGCCTCCAGCCGCTCTTCGCCATACAGTTCACCGCCCGGATCACTGGCCTCGACGACACCATCCGTGTAGAGCACCAGTGTGTCGCCGTCGCCGAGCTGCGCTTGCCGATCGCCGAATTCGGCGTTATCGAACACGGCGAGCAGCGGGCCGGTCGAGTCTCCCAGGACCTCCGGCGTGCCGTCGGACCGGACCACGTAAGGGAGGTTGTGGCCAGCATTCGCATAGGTCAGCCGACCTGTCGGAAGATCATAATGCCCCAGGAACGTCGTCACGAAAACCAACTGGCGATTGTCTTCGAACAGCGCGCGGTTGACCGCGGCCAACGTCTGGGCCGGGCTGACACCCGGCCGGGTGAAGTTCCGAATCGATGTTCGCGCGGCCGCCATGAACAACGCCGCGGCCACACCTTTGCCGGAGACGTCAGCGATCGCGACGACCAAGGTCTCCGGCCCGAGAAGGAAGTGGTCGTAGAAGTCACCCGCAACGTAGCGTGCAGGCACGAACCGCGTGGCGATCTCGACACCCGGGACGACAGGAAACGGCGCCGGCAGCAAGGTCCGCTGGATCTTCAGTGCCACTTCCAGCTCGCTCTCTACAGCCTGGCGCGCGGCCGTCGCCTCGATTCGCCCCGCAACGTTGGCCTTGAGATCCGCCATCATCCGATTGAAGACCATGCTGAATCGGCCGATCTCGTCGCCACCCAGCGGACCGGCAACGCGCGCATCCAGATCACCCGCCGCTGCGTGGCGGGCCGCCTCCGCCAGCGGCACCAAGGGCCTGGTGGCCCGGGCCGAAAGCCAAGCCAAAAGGCTCAGCACGGCGGCCGTTCCGAACGCATACACTACCACCTGTCGCCGCAGCCGGGACCTGACGCTGGCCAGAACGGCCTGTTCGTCCACGCTAGCCAACAAAGCCCAGCCCGTGGCCGGTAGCGGGGCGATCAAGAGCCAGCGCTGTGAACCGCCGGTCGCATCTGCCGGTGGGCGGATAATCCTTTCTCCCTCGCTGCGTTCGCGCCAGCCCGGTTCGAAAACCGGGGCGATCCAGCTGGCGACGAGAGCTGCGGGCAGCGGCTGCACATCGTCCGTGGCGAGGGCCGTGCCGGCCCGATCCGCGATCCAAAAGCCGCCCGACTCGAAGTCCGCATCGCGAAGTACCGATTGCAGTCGCGCGACAGGCACCTCGACGCTGACGGCGCCGTCGAGTTTCGGATGTGACAGCATCGGCGCGACGTAGCTGACGACCGTCCCCGGGACACCACCGACGGCCTGATGCGGCCCCGACCAGAATCCGCTCCGGGCCGCCAGCGCTCGATCCAGCCAAGCCGCCTTGAGGATAGATTCCGTTCTCGGATCGGCAGGCTCGACCGGACCGTCCTCCGGCAGGAGGTACAACCGCAGAGGAGCGGCGGGCCGGGCAGGTTTGCGCCGAAAAGCCAGGACCGACCGGAACGCGAGATTTCGCTCGCCGGCATCGATGCGCAGCAAACGTTCACGCTGCGTGTCGCTGAACTCCGGATTCAAGGCCAATAGGCGAAGCTTCGTCTGCGTGGTCTGTGCGACCTGAGACAAGGCCTGATCGATCCGCACCGCAACCAGACGGGTCAGCGCGCCGAGTTCTCCGCGCATCGCATCGAGTGCCTCATCACGCCCGAGGCGGTACTCGAGTGCGATCACCGCGAACTGCAGGGCCAGCAACGGCAGACCGATACCCCATAACAAACGCGTACGTAGGGAGTGGAAACGGGGAGTCAGCATGCTGCGTAGCAATCAGAACCGTTCCAGGCCAGCAAGATCAGCCTTGGCCAGACCACCCGCCTCGACCGCGTGAGATACACCCGTCACCGTGAATCTAAACCAACTTCGATCTAGCGGCGGTGCTTGCGGACGTAGTTCTGAATCTGGCCGGCAGTGAAATTGCCGCGTCCCGGCACATGATAAGTGCCACCGGGATTGCGCGTGATGCCGTAGGGTAGCTGTTGTCGCGGCGGCTTGCTCCCGCCCTGTGGCGGGGGCACTCCCGGCTGCTGCGCC
The DNA here is from genome assembly GCF_054172105.1 of Methylolobus aquaticus. NCBI lineage: Bacteria > Pseudomonadati > Pseudomonadota > Gammaproteobacteria > Methylococcales > Methylococcaceae > Methylolobus > Methylolobus aquaticus. The sequence goes on along the minus strand of NZ_JBSYXP010000008.1, from coordinate 96,749 downwards.
TGTTTGCGCCCCTGGCTCAGGCCGTACTGGTAGGCCTGCCAACGGCGCCAGTCTTCCTCACGGGCGCGGTTGTAGCCGTAGGAGTAGCCGTTGGACCCGCCGCCATAGCCGTACAGGGGGTAACCATAGCCTCCACGATACCCGCCATAGGCTGGATAACCATAGCCGTAGCCTCCCGGATAGCCACCACCGCCTCCCCAGTTGGACCAGCCGCAACCGGTCAGCATCACCGCTGCGAACAGCGTCGTGAGCGCCGTCATCAACGCCCCGGAGGTCAGTCGTCGTTCCACTGTGGCCACCGCCAACTCGGATTCTCGCAAAAGAGTCCGGTGATGATCGCACGTTTTGCGGTTGGGCTGAATCGGCCCGAAGCAGCGCGCGGCATCGATTTCGATCGCGCCGCTGCCGCATGCGAGCGCGCGGGTGTCGCCGCATCGCATGTCAACGGAATCGCGCAGAACGGGACTCTCGCTCAGCGGCGGATCGAGCCGAACAGGTTCGGCCCAAGAGCTGTCGGGTCTATGCTTCGATCTCCATGAGCACTTCGTTCGGATTGACTCGGTCGCCCTTCTGGATGTGGATGGCGGCGACCAGACCGCTGATTGGCGCCTTGATCTCGGATTCCATCTTCATCGCCTCGGTCACGAGCACGCCGTCCCCGGCGCCGACCCGATCGCCGACCTTGACGAGAATCGCAACGATGTTTCCGGGCATCGTCGTCACGACATCGCCCGGCTTCCGAGGCGCCTTGCGCCCGCCGACAGTGCCGCGCTCGACGCCGCTCAGAACCTCGAGGTCGATTTCCTGCGGCACGCCGTCCAGGGTGATATAGAAGCGCCGATTGCGTTGATCGCTCAGGTTAGCGCCCGTGATCTGGACATCGTAGCTTTCGCCGTGCACCGAGACGCGGAACTCGGTCGGCACCTCCGGCGCCACCGGCACCGCCCGCGACACGGCTTCAGGCGGCACCAGCGCTTCAGGCTGCAAGGTGCCTTCCTTGCGCTCGCGCAGGAAGGTGCGCCCGACCTCGGGGAACATCGCGTACAGCAGCACGTCGGTGTCGGATGTCGCGAGATCGGCAATCTCCGCGCGCAGCTTGTCCATCTCGGGCGGCAACAGGTCGGCGGGCCTGACATCGATGACCGGTTCATGGCCGATCGCGCGCCGCTGCACGTCGGGATTGACCGGGGCTGGTGGCTTGCCGTAGCCGCCTTGCAGATAGCGCTTCACCTCGTTGGTGATCGTCTGGTAACGCTCGCCGGTCAGCACGTTCAACAGGGCCTGGGTGCCGACGATCTGCGAGGTCGGCGTGACCAGCGGCGGATACCCGAGATCGGCGCGCACCCGCGGAATCTCGGCGAACACTTCCTGGATCCGGTCGAGCGCGCCCTGCTCTTCCAGTTGACGCGCCAGATTCGACATCATGCCGCCGGGCACCTGACTGGTCTGCACCCGGCTGTCGACCCCGGTGAATTCGCTATCGTACTGGCGGTATTTGCGACGGATACCGGCAAAATAGTCGGCAATTTCCTGCAGCAGCGTGAGATCCAGTCCGGTGTCGAAAGCCGTGCCCTTCAGCGCGACGACCATGCTCTCGGTCGCCGGATGGCTGGTGCCGCCCGAAAACGGCGAGATCGCCGTATCAATGTGGGTGACGCCGTGCTCGATCGCCTTCAACTGCGACATCTCGGCCAGCCCTGACGTCGCGTGCGCATGCACGAACAGCGGGACATCGACGGCGCTGCTCAGCGCCGCGGCCAGCTCCGCGGCCGCCGTAGGCGTCAGCAGACCTGCCATGTCCTTGATCGCTATACTGTCGGCGCCCATCTGCACCAGTTCTTTCGCCAGCTTCACGTAGCCGGCCAGATCATGCACCGGGCTGACCGTATAGCTCAGCGTGCCCTGCGCATGCTTCCCGGTGGCCTTGACCGCCTCGATCGCGGTTCGCAGATTGCGGCTGTCGTTCAGCGCATCGAAGATGCGGAACACATCCATGCCTTCGGTGGCGGCGTGACGCACGAATTCGCGCACGACGTCGTCGGCATAGTGTCGGTATCCGAGCAGGTTCTGGCCGCGCAACAACATCTGCAGGCGCGTGTTCGGCAGCGCTTTGCGCAACACCCGCAGGCGTTCCCAGGGGTCTTCCTTCAGGAAACGCAGGCAGGCATCGAAGGTCGCGCCGCCCCAGGCCTCCAGCGACCAGAACCCGACGCGGTCGAGCTTGTCGCAGATCGGCAGCATGTCCTCGGTCCGCATGCGCGTCGCGATAAGCGACTGGTGCGCATCGCGCAGGATCAGGTCGGTAACGAATACTTTTCTCATCGGCAAGGCTTCCGGGGGTTACAGGCCGACATGCGCGGCGATCGCGGCGACGGCCGCCAGCACGGCGGCATCGCGACTGCGCTTCAGGGAGTATTGAGTCAGTTCCGGGTGAGCGGCCAGAAAGCCGGTATCGAAGCGGCCGCTGCGAAAATCGGGATGCCGCAGGATTTCCTGGTAGAAGGGCATCGTCGTCGGCACACCGGCAATGATCGTGTCGTCCAGGGCACGCAGGCTGCGCGCGATCGCCTCGTCGAAATTCCGACCCCAGACGATGATCTTCGCGCACATCGAATCGTAGTGCGGCGGAATCTGGTAGCCGGTGTAGATGGCGGTGTCGGTCCGGACACCGGGGCCACCGGGGGCATAATAGCGAGTGATCCGGCCGAAGCTCGGGAGAAAATCGTTGCGCGGATCCTCCACATTGATCCGGAACTGGATCGCGCAGCCGTGCAGTTCGACCTCGGGCTGCGCCAGGCTCAGCGGCAGACCATCGGCGATGCGGATCTGCTCCTTGACGATGTCGAGGCCGGTGATTTCCTCGGTGATCGTGTGCTCGACCTGAACCCGGGTGTTCATCTCCATGAAATAGAACTCGCCGTCCTGGGTCAGCAGGAACTCGATCGTGCCGGCATTCTCGTAATTCACCGCGCGGGCCGCCCGCACGGCGAGTTCACCGACATGGGACCGCTGCTCCGGCGTCAGTTGCGGCGACGGTGCGATCTCGATCAGTTTCTGGTTCCGGCGCTGGATGGAGCAGTCCCGTTCCCACAGGTGAATCGCCTGGCCGTGGCTATCGGCCAGGATCTGCACCTCGATGTGCCGCGGATTGACGATGCATTTTTCCAGGAAAACCTCGGCGCTGCCGAAGGCCTTGGTCGCCTCGGACACGACACGATCGAAGTTCTGGGCCAGTGCGGCGGGTGTATCGCAGCGACGGATGCCGCGCCCGCCTCCGCCGGAGGTCGCTTTCAGCATGACCGGATAACCAATGCGGGTGGCGACGGACAGGGCTTCTTGCAGGCCCGAGACATTCCCCTCGGACCCCGGCGTAACCGGCACCCCGGCCGCGATCATCGCGTGCCGCGCTTCGGTCTTGTCACCCATGCGCCGGATCACGCCCGCACCGGGACCGATGAAGCGGACGCCCCGGTCAGCGCAGATCTGCGCCAGTAGCGGGTTCTCCGACAGAAATCCGTAACCCGGATGGATCGCATCGCAGCCGGTTTCGACCGCCAGGTTCACGATGCGGTGCGGATTCAGATACCCGGCCAGTTCTTCCTGACCGATGCAGTACGACTCGTCCGCCTTTTTGACGTGCAGGCCGAAGCGATCGGCTTCGGAGTAGATCGCGACAGAACGGATGCCCATCTCCGCGCAGGCGCGCAGCACCCGCACCGCAATCTCGCCGCGGTTGGCAATCAGGATCTTGCGGATCATCGCATCAAACTCGCCGCGACGAGACTGAAAACCGGCAGCGATGCGGCAGCGCAATGCGAGATTTCTGCGGCGCCCAACAAACCGAAAACGGGAGGAATCGCCCTTTGCGGAGTGGCGCCTAACGCCATGCAGTAAGGCGCCTCACAAAAAACCCCTGTAATTCTGTCAATTAGAATCATCCGAGGCCTCCACATAGACGATATCCGAAGCTAGGACTACAGTCTATCGACTTCCCTCGCGAGTGGAAAGCGCAAGACGCGGAACCGTTCATGCTGCGACGCAAGAGACCAGAGACGGCATCGGCAGTGGCCATCCGGCCCGTCAGGACGCATCAGCCGCCGAAACCAGCCGCCGGGCGAACGCATCCACTTGGTCCCAATCCGTGAACTCGACCACGGCGGTAGGATCCGTCGGGCCACCGGTCACCCACATGATCATCCGGATCAGCCAGCGGTCGAGCACGCCGTATCGCGGGTAGTCCAGCCGGCCGGCGAAGACTGCGCAGAATTCCGGCTGCCAGGGAATTTTTCGAAGGAAACGCCTCAGATAGGGGTTGGTCGCGGGTTGGTCCTTGCCCAGCTTGCGCGCGACCAGATTTACCGAGAAAAAGGCGCCGCACTTCGCCTTCAGCACCGCGGCGTAGCGCTTGATGTAGGCCATTATCAACGGACTATGCCGCCCATAGCGGATGCTCGCGCCGATCACGACCCGATCGTAGGGGGCGGGATCGACGGCAGGATCATCGGCGATGGAGACCAGCGTCACGGTGTGACCGGCCTGCTCCAAGCGATCACGCAGCCGCTCGCAGATCTTCAGGCATTGTCCGTCGGTGGTCGAATAAAGGATCAGAATTTTGGCCATGGCGTAGGATTGGGGAAGGTGCGATGCGCATCGCTGGCGATCGTATCAGCAAAAACTCCCGATGCGTGCTGCGGAACGAGGCGACAGGTCCCGGCTTGACACGTCTGATGCCAGACCCTGTTGACTGTCCGCGCCGAGTGCCCCGCAACTCGCTGCGCGGCACGCTCCTTCAGGCCGATCCAGGGCGGGGGCCAACGAATACGCTCCGAACATCCTGGCAACTGCGGACCGCGCGGCATTCCGTCGCTGTGGCAGGCTCGCAAGATCGGAACCGAGCCGACTTCACCGCCCCCTCCCGGCGATTGGCTGTGGATTATTCGTCCCAAGGGAAGGAAAAGTCGGGGCCGGAGGGGAATTGGCCGGGAATTCGCCGCGCATCGAGAGGTCAGTCATTGAGCTGTGACGAGGCCGATCGTGGAGCCCGCGCCAGCCGCGCGGCGACCGAACCGATGCACCCCCAATCCCCAGCCATGGGCCAGGGGTGCGGCAGGCGACCGTTATGGCTTCACTGTGAACGCGGCCACCGTGCTGAAACGCCCGCCCGGGGTGGTCACTGTGATATTCCCGGTGGCGGCGCCCACCGGCACCGTGGCGGTGATCTGACTATCGCTATTCACGACGAAGCTTGCGCTCTTGCCGTTGCCGAACAGGACCTCGGTGGTCTGCGTCAGGCCCGTTCCGTTCAGCACGACCGAACTGCCGACCGCCCCGCGATGCGGACTGAAACCTTGCTGCGCCGGCCGTTGCAGAAACGGCTTCAAGGTTTGTGCGGTCCCGGCCGGGGTCATGACCTCGATCAAACCCGTGGCTGCGCCTGCGGGCACGACCGCCGTGAGGTAGTTGGCAGCCGTTCCCGACAAGGGGGCGTCCAATCCGTTGAAGTTGACCGCGGTCGCGCCGCGGACGGCGCCCAGCAACCCAATCGTCTGGCCCACCTTGGCCGTACCCGGCACCGCGCGGATGAAGCTGGGCGCGCCTACGTCGAGACCATAGACCGTCCCATAGTCGTTCGGGCCGCCCTCTCCACTCAAGCCGTAGATCCTGCCGTTCGTATGCACGAAAGGGGTGGCTGTTGGGCGACCACCAGTCGTGGTGGGGTCGAAGCGGGCCTGCACCGTATACTCGCCATCCGGGGTCACCCTGAATAGCACCCCAGCAAGGTCGGAGTTGCCCCCCTGGGCAGTCACGCCGTAGAAGTTGCCATCGCTGCCCTGCACTAACCCGGCATACGGAAAAGCGCCCTGGACTACACTGACGGAACTGTAATCAAAGCTGTGAAGGTTCGTGATGGTACCGGCCAGGGTCAGTTTGAAAACATTCCCGGCGGCATAGGCACCACCCCGCGTCGTGGTGCCGTAAAGATTGCCGTCCGTGCCCTGAATGACTGGGCCGAAGGGCTGGTCGCCATGAATGCCGTCGAAGCTGTAGACCGTCGACAATACGCCGCTGGTCGTGATCTTGAACACGGTGCCGTAATAACCCTTGTCCTCGCCCCCGGATGACGCGGTGCCGTAAAGCGCGCCATCCGTTCCCTGGATCAACGGCGCGTAGGGACGTTGGCCCATGGCGCCATCAAAGCTGTGCAGCACGCTGAAAGCCCCGTCGGCAGTGATCTTGTACACCGTACCCCTATCGTTCGCGCCGCAACCCTGTGTCGTACCATACAGATTCCGATCCGAGGCTAGGATCGGCGGTGAGTACGGCCCGCAGCCATCGGGCGATGCCGTACCGAAGTGGTGCAAGACCGTTACCACGCCGGCAGGGGTCATCTTGAACACCGTACCCGATCCACTGAACAGCGTGCCGTCTCCTCCAGTAACGCCCCCAGCTACCGTCGTACCGTAGAAGTTGCCGTCCCGGCCCAGGGTCAGCCCCCCCCAAGGGTAGCTTCCATTAGTCTCATCAAAGTCGTACAACTTTTTATACGTCCCGCTCGGCGTCAATCTGAAGGCGACACCATACCCGTAGGCGCCACCTTGGTAGGACGTCCCGTATAGGCTCCCGTCGCGGCCCTGCGCGAGCAGACCACTCAGAAAGCCATGCGAACCGTCGCTGCCATTGAAGTCATGCAGACTGGTCAGCGTGGCGGCTGGCGCGGCAGCACCCCACCCGAGCGCCAAAATCACGCCGAGCGTGGCTCGCGCCATTAAGGAGGGCTGGGCCCGCGATCGCGTTCCGGTCATGTTCTTCATGGGGATTGTCCTGGCTTTCAAAGGGGAATAGAGGCATACGCGCACCGACTGCGGCGCGCGAGTTCAGATGATCTTGGAAAAGGCCTGCTGCGGACGATTCGCGGCGAGATAGCCGTCGAAGCTCATTGCGATGGCCCGCAACAGCAGGCGTCCCCGCTCGCAAACACGGAATCCGGTCGGCGTCGGTTCGATCAGACCGTCGCGTTCAAGCGGATGGAGGTTGGCGATCTCGGACGCGAAGTAGCGCTCAAACTCGATGCCGCTCCGTTCGGAAACGGCGGCGTAATCGAGTTCCCCGCGACACATGATGTCCTGGATAACGCTGCGGCGGATCCGGTCATCCGCCGTCATCAGCAGGCCTTTCACGATTGGCAGCTTGCCCTGTTCCAGAGCGGCGCGGTACGGCGCCACCTCCTTGGCATTCTGGGCATAGCAATCGCCGACCTGGCCGATGGACGTCATCCCCAGACCCACCAGATCGCTATTGCCGTGTGTCGAATAGCCCTGGAAGTTGCGTTGCAGCTCACCGCGCTGCTGGGCCTTGACGAGCTCATCGTCGGCCAGCGCGAAGTGGTCCATGCCGATGTACACATAGCCGGCGCCGGTCAGCCGCTCGATCGTGGTCCGGAGAATTTCCAGTTTCACGGCGGGTTCCGGGAGCTGCGCTTCATGGATCAGGCGCTGGGCCCGGAACATCTGTGGCAGGTGGGCATAGCTGTAGACCGCCAGGCGATCGGGGCGCATCTCCAGCACGCGCGCCAGCGTTCGCTCAAACCCGGCAACGGTCTGCAGCGGCAGGCCGTAGATAAGATCCAGCGACACCGAGCCGAATCCGGCATCACGCGCAGCGCGCACGAGCGCCGCGGTATCCTCGGCGGACTGGATGCGGTTCACCGCCTGCTGCACGTCCGCTTCGAAGTCCTGCACGCCCATGCTGATACGGTTGAAGCCGGACTCTGCCAGCGCCACGATATCGGCGGGCGAGACCGTGCGCGGATCGATCTCGATCGAGAATTCGCGGCGCCCGCCCGGGCACAGGCTGAAATTCGCGTTCAGCGCCTCGAACAGCCGGCGCATCTGTTCCCGGTCGAGGTAAGTCGGCGTGCCTCCCCCCAGGTGGAGCTGTTCGACCGTGCGCGTCCGACTGAACAGCGCACCCTGCAATTCGATCTCGCGGATCAACAATCCGAGGTAGTCCTCGGCGCGCTCCGTGTGACGCGTGACGACCTTGCTGCAGCCGCAGTAGTAGCACAACGAGTGGCAGAACGGGATGTGCACGTAGATCGATAGCGGCGCGTCCGGAGCCGCGGCATCGGAACGTCTGACCTCGGCGCGATACTCGGCCTCGCCGAATCCGGGCTGGAACTGCACGGCGGTGGGATAGGACGTGTAGCGCGGGCCGCGGCCGCCGTAGCGCTCGATCAGCGCTGTGTCGAAACTGGGAGTTTGCATGGGCGAAGTTTATCGCGATTCGCGCCGGCCTGCGGCCAATCCTGGCATGGCCTGCGGCGTCACGCGAAGGTCCGTTGCATCGGTCCGACGCCTGCGATCCACGTCACCGTTTTCTGGTGCGGGGCTTCCCACGAGGTCGGCTCCAGCGTCAACGGCACCGTCATCGATCTCACCGTGGCCACCGGGATGCGGCGCACCAATCGATGTAGCAGTAAGGGAAAGACCGACTCCCGTTGGCATGAATCGGCCGCGCCGGGCATGTTTCGTGATGTAAGATTCAGGGAACGCAAGCTTACGATTCTTTTGCTCCGTCTTCTTCCGAGGCCAGCCATGAGTACTTTCACTAAACGGACCGGTACCGCGAACCCCTTCAATGAGTTCAATGAGGGCACGGACAGCACGCCAAGTCTGGCTGACATCGACGGTGACGGCGACCTCGATGCCGTCGTCGGGAGCAGCAGCGGACAACTGTTCTATTACGAGAACGTCGGCAGTGCCACCGCGCCGATCTTTATCGAACGCACCGGCAGCAGCAATCCCTTCGACGGTATCGACGTAGGACCCTATGTCGCCCTGACTTTGGGCGACCTCGACCGCGATGGCGACCTCGACGCCGTAATGGGTAATGCCGATGGAGATTTAAGCTATTTCCGGAATACCGGCAGTGCCACGACACCGGTCTTCACCGCACGCACCGGTGCGGCCAATCCCTTCAATCGCATCTCGGTGGATTCTTTCAGCATCCCGACCTTGGCCGATCTGGATGCTGACGGCGACCTCGACGCCATCATCGGCCAAGGTTCGGGCACACTGCAGTATCTTCAGAATACAGGAAGTGCCACGGCACCGGTGTTCACCGCGCGCACCGGCACGGCTAACCCGTTCAATGGACTGGACGTCGGCGGTGACAGCGCGCCGGCCCTGGCCGACCTCGACGGGGACGGCGACCTCGACGCCGTCGTCGGGGAAACCTACGGCCTGCTGCATTACTTCGAGAACATCGGGACCGCCCGAGCCCCGATCTTCATCGAACGCACCGGCACCGACAATCCTCTGAGCGGGATCGACGCGGGGCCGTTTTTCAGCCTACCAACGCTGGCTGACCTCGACGCCGACGGGGACGTCGACATCATCGTCGGGGGAAACGACGGCAACCTGAACTATTTCGAAAATCTTGCGAACTCGACGAACACGGCCCCGACCGTCGTGACACCGATCAGCGATCAGTCCGCCATAGAGGACACCCCGTTCAACTTCACCGTCCCCGCCGGCACCTTCAGCGACGTCGACGCCGGCGACACGCTGACCTATAGCGCCAGCCTCGCCGATGGCTCAGCGCTGCCCGCCTGGCTCAGCTTCGATGCCAGTACCGGTAGATTCTTCGGCACCCCGCCGAACGCCGCTGTCGGCACCGTCAGCGTGACCGTAACCGCCACCGACACCTCCGGCGAAACCGCCAGCGATACGTTCGACATCGCCGTGGTCAATACCAACGACGCTCCGGTCCTCCTCATTCCGCTGAGCGACCAGTCAGCGATCGAGGACGCCCCGTTCGGTTTCACCGTTCCCGCCGGCACGTTCGGCGATGTCGATGCCGGCGATACACTGACCTTTACCGCGACCCTTGCCGACGGAGCCGCACTGCCCGCCTGGCTCAGCTTCGACGCCGCCACCCGCCGCTTCAACGGCACCCCGACCAACGACGACGTCGGCACGGTCTCCATACGCCTGACAGCCACGGACAGCAGCGGCGCCGCCATCTCGGCGCCGCCCTTCAAGCTGACCATTGCCAATGTCAACGACCCCGCCGAGGTTGGCGGCACCCTCACCGGCTCTCTCATTGAGGACGCCGCGCCGAACAGCGTCACCGGCACCCTGACCGTCACCGATATCGACAGTCCCGCAAACTTCCAGGCCGTCACTTCGCCCACCGTCAGCAGCCTGGGCTATGGCCGCTTCACCCTGACTGTCGACGGCGTCTGGACGTATGTCCTCGATAACGCCAATGCCACGGTGAATGCGCTGGCGACCGATGAGGAACTGCAGGATCGGTTCGACGTCCTCACCGCAGACGGCACCACGCAAACCATCGCCATCACGATCATCGGCCAGTCCGATGTCGTAGCGGCGCCCCCCTCGGATATCCGCTGGAACGCTGCCGTGCCGGCCAACGGCACCCTGCCCAAAGCCGGCGAAGTGCTGGCCACCCTGGACGCGAGCGATGCCGATTCCTCCGCCTTCACCTACGCCCTGCTTCCCGGTAGCAGTGCCGGCTTCAGCCTGACCGACGGCAACGTTACCCGCAGCACACTCCTCGGTACCAATGCCACCCATCGACTCATCTTGCGGGCCACCGACGAGACCGGTCTGAGTCATGACGAAACGGTCACTCTCCGTACCGGCTCCACCGTCGGCGACACGCTCGATGGCTCCACCGGCGATGACGTTTTCTACGCGGCGGGCGGCGACGACAGCGTCTTCGGTGACGACGGTGACGACACACTTTTCGGCGGCAACGGCAACGACAGTCTGTTCGGCGGCGCCGGCGACGACCACTTGTACGGCGGCACCGGCGGCGACACTTTTCATGGTGGACTAGGGAGTGACACCCTCGACTTCGGCAACAGCGGCGACAATCTCAAGGATCATGCCGTCTACGGGGATCTCAGCGAGGGAGGCCTGGGCGAAGTGATTCGAAAATTCGACGCGACCGGAACCACCGCCCAGACCGATACCATCGACCTCACCAGCACACTGCGCGTCTGGCTCGACGATAACGCCAGCGGCACCCTGAGCTTCGGCCGAAGCGGAACATCCAACAACAGCAACACCGCAGTCAATCTCGCGAACACCGAAGCGCTGTATCTGGCGGGTACCGCCAACGACGGCCTCGCGACCAGCGGCCTGACCAACGCGACTGCCCTCGCGACCGAACTCAACGCCGAGTTCAACCTGACCGTCACCGAGGGCCAACGCACCCTGCTGCTGGTCAACGACAACACCACCGGCAGCCATCACAGCGCCCTGTGGCTGTATACCGAAAGCAGCGCCGGTACCTCCGTCGATAACCCCGTCAGCGCCGCGGAGCTGACACTGATCGGCGTCGTCGAGGCCAACGCGACCCTGCTGACCGGCCAGGTGGCACTGGTCTAGGGCCTGATCTAACCGTTGACCGCGTGCGGAACACAACCGTGTGGGCGATCGGACCGCTGCCCCTCCGACCAACCGAGACACATTGACTTAAGCCACGAGTCCCGTCGTGCCTTGGGAGGTCCCGGGTACGACGCTTCGCCGACACCGGAACGTTCCCGCATCGAGGCCAACCTGGTTCTCGCCGAGCCTTGGAAATGCGGCCCATGGACTAAACGGGGCACCCGGCACACAACACGGACGGCAGGCTGTAGAATGCCCGCATCCGAACTCACAGGGGCAAGGCCCCGCCCGCGCGCGGCGCGGCGCAGTGGCCGCGGACCGGATTCCAGAACCCACTACGAGATGGCGCATCATGAATTCCAAGAAACTCTCTGCCGAGTTGCAGAAACTGGTCGAGGCCCGGCACAGCGATCCTTTCTCGATTCTGGGACGGCAGGATGACAAGAAAGGCGTTCTCGTCAGGGCTTTCCTACCCCATGCCGAGGAAGTGACGATTGCCGAGGGCGGCCATCGCCTGGAGCGCCTGGAGGGCACCGCCATCTTCGAATGGCGCGGCAAGAGCAGCGACCTGCCGGCGCGCTATCGCTTCATCTGGCGGGATGATCAGCGGCGGGAACATATCGGACACGACCCCTACTGCTATCCGCCGCAGTTGCCCGACTTCGACCTGCACCTGTTCGGCCAGGGGAAGCATTGGCATGCCCACCGGCTGCTCGGCGCGCGTGTGCACGAGTGCGACGGCGTGGCCGGCGTGCTGTTCTCGGTTTGGGCGCCCAGCGCCGAGCGCGCCAGCGTCGTCGGTGATTTCAACCGCTGGGATGGCCGTGCTCACCCGATGCGCGTGCACGGCAACGGCGTGTGGGAGCTTTTCATCCCGGACCTGCCGACCGGCATCGTCTACAAGTACGAGATTCGCGGCAAGGATGGCAGCATTCAGCTCAAGGCCGACCCTTATGGCCGGCGCTTCGAACTACGGCCCAAGACCGCCTCCATTGTCGAGCCGCCGAGCACCTTCGCCTGGAGCGACACGCTATGGCTGGAAAAGCGCGCCGCGTTCGACTGGCAGCACGAACCGATGTCGATCTACGAGGTACATCTCGGCTCGTGGCAGCGAGGCCCGGAAGGCGAACTGTTGAACTACCGCGAACTCGCGCCGATGTTGGTCGACCACGCTCTCCGACTCGGGTTCACGCATATCGAGCTGATGCCGGTGACCGAGCACCCCTACGACAAGTCCTGGGGCTACCAGACGACCGGCTACTATGCGCCGACCAGCCGTTTCGGCACGCCGGACGATTTCCGCTGGTTCGTCGATCACTGCCACCGCAACGGGATCGGCGTGATCCTGGACTGGGTGCCCGCGCATTTCCCCAAGGATGCGCATGGCCTGGGCCGTTTCGACGGGACCGCACTGTACGAGCATGAAGACCCGCGCCTGGGGGAACACCTCGACTGGTCCACGCTGATCTTCAATTTCGGCCGCTACGAGGTGAAGAACTTCCTGATTTCCAGCGCGCTGTTCTGGCTGGAGGAGTTCCACATCGACGGTCTGCGCGTGGATGCGGTCGCGTCGATGCTTTACCTCGACTACTCACGCAACGAAGGCGAATGGATCCCCAACCGCCACGGCGGACGCGAGAACCTCGAGGCAATCGAGTTCATGCGCGAACTCAACGAAGTCACGCACTCCCAGGTTCCCGGCGCGCTGATCATGGCCGAGGAATCCACCTCCTGGCCGCAGGTGACGCGTCCCACCTACCTCGGCGGGCTGGGCTTCGACCTCAAGTGGAACATGGGGTGGATGAACGACACGCTGCGGTACATGGAGAAGAATCCGATCTATCGCCAGTACCATCAGGGCGAGCTGAGCTTCAGCATGCTCTATGCGTTCACCGAGAACTTCCTGCTGCCGTTCTCACACGACGAAGTCGCGCACGGCAAGCATTCGATGCTGTACAAGATGCCCGGGGACGAGTGGCAGCGCTTCGCGAATCTCCGGTTGTTGTACGTGTACATGTTCACGCACCCGGGCAAGAAGCTGCTGTTCATGGGCAGCGAGTTCGCCCAGGGTCGCGAGTGGGACAGCACCGCCGTGCTCGACTGGTACGTGCGCGACTATGCACCGCATCAAGGGGTCGAAACCCTGGTGCGCGACCTGAACGTGATCTACCGCTCCGAGCGCGCCCTGAATTACTGGGATTTCGACGGTTCCGGCTTCCAGTGGATCGACTGCCACGACGCGCAGAATTCCGTGTTGACCTACCTTCGCCGGTCGGACGATGAGTTCGTCGCCGTGGGGCTGAATTTCACCCCGACGCCGCGGAGCGACTACCGCATTGGCGTGCCTGCCGCCGGCCGTTATCGGGAAATCGTCAACTCGGATGCCGGTGTCTACGGCGGCAGCGGCATGGGCAATGGCGCGCGCGAACTGATCGCCGAAGAGCGGCCCTGGATGGGGCAGCCTTACTCGCTGGTGATCACCTTGCCACCGCTGGGCGGCATCGTGCTGAAGACCATCCCTCCGACCGTCGTTCAGGCGACGACAACCGCAGCCGCCCTCGTCTCGACTGAAACGGCCGAGGACTGATACGCGCGGCCCGCGCCCCGGATCGTCGGCATCACCCGCCGATCCGGGGTACTGCGGAATACCGTCGCACGTCTCGCTGCAGCGGTGAGTCGGTCGCTTAGCGCTCCAGCATCAGTTCCGCTTCGTCGTGCATCCACCAGCGCCCGTCGCGAGCCAGCAGCGAGTCGGCTTCCACCGGCCCCCACGTGCCGGGGCGGTAAGTCGCCAGCGGCGGGGACTGACGCTTTTCCCAGGCCTCCAGAATGGGCTCGATCAGCGTCCAGGAAGCCTCGACCTCATCGCCCCGCGTGAACAGCGAAGCGTCGCCCTGAATCGCGTCGAGGAGCAAGCGCTCGTAGGACTCCGGGATCGCGCTCTGCCCGAAGGCCTCGGCATAGCGGAACTCCATATCGACCGACCGCGATTCCGCAACCGTATCGGGGGCCTTGACCTCGAACCGCAGATGCACGCCTTCGTCCGGCTGCAGGTATAACACGAGCATGTTCGGCTTCAGCGTCTGCATCGGGAACATCGACAGCGGCGGCTCCTTGAAGCGGATGATGATGTGGCTTTTCTTCTCGGCCAGAGACTTGCCGGAGCGCAGATAGAACGGCACGCCCTGCCAGCGCCAGTTGTTGATGAACAGCCGGATCGCGCCGAACGTGGCCGTCGACGAGTTCGGCTTGACGTCGGGCTCCTCGCGATACCCGCGATACTGTGCCCGGACGGTGTTCGCCGCGACCTGCTCGGGCGTCATCGGCTTGATCGCGCTGAGCACCTTGACCTTCTCGTTCCGCAGGTGCCCGGCCTCGAACGAGGCCGGCGGTTCCATCGCCACCAGCATCAGCAACTGCATCAGGTGGTTCTGGAACATGTCCCGAAGCACACCCACCCCGTCGTAAAAACCGGCCCGGTGTTCCAGCCCAACCTGCTCCGACACCGTGATCTGTACATGATCGATGTACGTGCGATTCCAGATCGGCTCGAAGATGGTGTTGGCGAAACGGGTGAACAGGATGTTCTGGATGGTTTCCTTGCCCAGATAGTGATCGATCCGGAAGATCTGGTTCTCGTGCAGCGCCTTGTGGACCTGCTCGTTCAGTTCGACCGCAGACGCGAGATCGGTGCCGAAGGGTTTCTCGAGGACGACCCGGCGCCAACCGGCATCCTCGCTGAGCTGGTTGGTCGCATCCAGGTTCGAGATGATGACCGGAAACAGCTTTGGCGGCACCGCCAAGTAGTACAGCCGACTGGCGTTACCGCTTTCCCAACCGGAGATCAGTTCGTCGAGACGCTGGAGGTCGGGGGCCTCGGTGTACTTTCCGCTCAGATAGTGCAGACCGGCGGCGAAAGCCGTCCATTGCTCGTCGGTGAACGTATAGGTGGCGAACTGGCGCGCCCCGGCCAGCAACTGCTCACGAAAGGCCTCGTCCGTGAACGCAGTACCGCCGAAACCGACGATGCGAAAGTTCTTCGGCAATCGATCCTTCAAGTACAGGTTGAACAGGGACGGCATCAACTTGCGTTTGGTCAGGTCGCCGGATGCGCCAAAGATCACGATCGTCGTCGGAGTATCTTTTGCCATTGGGTTGGTCCTTAGGTCTGGTGGCGGGTCGAAGAGTCGGGCTGCGCGCGGAATACCGATCCGGCGGTCGCGAAAGCGCAGGGCAAATCCATGGTCCGGCGGATAAACCCCGAATTCGGCGAGCAACCATGTCCTGTCATACTGGTGTTAGGAACTGGGCAGCACGAAGCGCGGCACATTACGCACCGTCTGACCATCCGGCAGCCGCCTTGGGCGGGCGATGCCCCGCCTGACTGACGGTCGCGGCAAACCGGGCAAGGCGGACGATTCAGAGCGACCTCTGCGGTCAAAGCGGCATGTGCTCCGAAACGGCGGCCGGACAGAAAATTGCGGGAGTGGGATCGCACTCACGAAAGCTGCCCGATTTGGTGCGGAAGCGCCGAGCATTTCTCCAAATTCAAAAGCCGGGTCAGCCTGCATGTTAGAGCGTTCCATTCGCTGCAGCCAGTCGCTACCATCGCTTTCTGCCCGCCCCATCGTCTAGACCGAGCCTGAATGCCCGAAGGCGACACGATCCACAAGCTGGCCGCGGCCCTGGCACCCCACTGGGTGGGACAAGCCCCCCAACGGGTAGAGCTCAAGACCGCAGATGGTGCCGAGCTGAGCGGTCGGCGCATCCGCTCGGTGACGGCACGCGGTAAGCATCTGCTGGTCGCATTCGAGCACGGCATCACACTGCGGACTCACCTGGGCATGTACGGATCGTGGCATCGGTACAGTCTGGCCGAGCCATGGCAGAAACCGCGGCGGCAGGCTTCCGCGACCCTGGTCATCGGAGCCGCGGTGTACGTCTGCTTCAACGCCAAGGAATGCGAAATCCTCCGCACCGACGGCATCCGCGAGCGTACGCTGAAAGCCCGGTTGAGCGTGGACCTACTCGAGCGACAAGCCGATCTGGCCGCGATCCCGGCGCGTGCCCGCGAGTTCTGCGAACCCGATACCCTCATGACCGACGTATTGCTCGACCAACGCGTGGCCTGCGGCATCGGCAACGTCTACAAATCGGAACTCCTGTTCCTGCACCGTGTGCACCCGCTCGCCCCGCTCGGCACGGTAAGTGACGCCCTACTCCTCACGCTCTACCGCAACGCGGCGGTTTTGCTCGACCGTAATCTCCGGCCCGGACCGCGCGTGACGCGGTTCGAGAACGATGCCGGCGGACGCCTGTGGGTTTACCGCCGGGCCGGGCTACCCTGCTTCGAATGCGGATCGGCAATTCACTATCGGCGCTGCGGCAAGGACTGGCGCTCGACCTATTGGTGCCCGGCGTGTCAGCCCGACACCGCCTTGGGCGTTGGGTGGATCAAGCCCGGGTCGCAGGCGGCCAGCCCAAGCGTTCCAGCAAGCGACGCTGATCGTCGCCCTTCTGCCAGACGGTTACGGCGACCTCGGTCGTGACGGCGAGATCACGCTGCAATGGCTCGATGCGCTCCCGCTGCAGCGTTTCGAGCAACTGATGCGCGCCAGCGGGATCGGTCTCGGGCAGAACCAGCAACACCCGGGTCGCATCCAGTCGGCCGATCTCATCGACCCATCGCAACTGTACCCGCAACTCCTGGATCAAGGCCGCAACCGACTCAGCGCACTCCGCCGGAAACGCCTCGGAGCGAAATTCCAGACGTGCGACGGCGAGCGGATTGCCATAGCGGCGTGTGCGCGCAAGCTGCTTTTCGAGCGCCGCCAGGATGCCCTTGCGATTCAGCACCCCTGTCTCGCGGTCACGTACTTCCAGCACCTCGACTTCAGCCGCCAATTCGATCTCTCGCGTCACATCGAGAAAATATTCCCATCGTTCCTGATCCGTCGATCCCGCGGCCGGCACGCGTCTCAGCCAGCGCGTGGCCCCGACGCGATCGGTGACGGCAAAAGTTTCGTCGTCTCCGAGCAGGGCTTCGAGACGCGTATCGGGTGGAAACCCGACCGGCACCGCTTCGTCGGTGGCAAGGCCCAGCAGATCACGCAGCGTCCCGTTGGCCCATACCAGTCGTCCGGGTTGGCGCAAGCCAATGCCGCAGGGCGCCTGATCGAGCAGGACGTCTATCGCGGGCGTGGCGGGGACGGGCATGGCGCAACTCGGACCGGTAGCCCGTTATGCCAGACAGCGAAACGTGGCATGGCGTTTCACCGGGCGGGACTCCCGGCCTCGGGAGACACCGTGCCGGTCGCAGGCATACCGCGCTGGGCCGGCGCGAGGCCGTGCGGATGGAGCAGACCGAACTGGAAACCGAGCAGCAGCAGCACGAACAGCGTGATCGACAGTCCAATGCGGAAGGTCAGGGCCTTGACCGTCCGCGGCGAACGGCCGCGGTCTTTCAGCAGATAATAGAGCGCCGAGCCGAGACTTCCGACGATGATCAGCAGCACGAGGACGATCAGGGTTTGCATGAACTCCGGCCACCGCGTCCCCAGGGGACATCAAGAAATGACGACGACGAGACCCGAGGGCCTGCCACTGCAATGAACGTCGATTATAGCTTCAAACCGGGATGGGGCGCCGCCTTTGCCGTCACCCTGCTGGTACCGACCTTCGTGGCCCTCGGCAACTGGCAGCTCGACCGCGCCGCGGCCAAGGAAGCGCTGTTGTCCTTGCGGGACGCACGACTCGGGGGCGCTGAGTGGGTCATCGACGCACCGGCCCCGCCGCTGGATGAGATCCGCTATCGCCCGGTCGTCGTGCGGGGCACTTACGATGCGGACCATCAATTCCTGCTCGACAATCAGATCCACCAAGGCCACGCCGGCTACCATGTGCTGACGCCGCTGAAACTGGATGGGCCAGGCGATCAGGCCGTCCTCGTGAACCGGGGTTGGATCGGCGTCGGTCCGGACAGAACGCGGCTGCCGCCGATCGACCTTGCGCCCGTGAGCGTGACGCTGCACGGCATCGCCGACAAGTTTCCGGAAGTGGCCTGGCACCTCTCCGGCGCCGAGATTCCGGCGCCCGGCTGGCCGGCCGTTACGCTGGTCGCCGAGCCGGCGGCATTGTCGGAACGCCTCGGCTACTCGATTCTTCCGTATCAGGTATTATTGTCGCCCGCCGAACCGCAGGGCTATGTCCGCGACTGGAAGCCGGCTAGCGTAGACCCGGGAAGAAATCGGGGTTATGCGCTGCAATGGTTTGCCTTTGCCGCGGTTCTCACGATCCTGTTCCTGTGGCATGGGCTGCGCCGCAACAATAGCCGCAGCGATCGAGAAGCGGTGTAGCAGACCCGAGTAAAGACGGAGCGAATCCCTCCCAGTGGCCACCGAATCAACCCCGCAGCGTCGCAACCGGCTGATGCTGCTGCTTATCGCGCTGATCTCGCTAATTCCGTTCCTGCTGGCGTGGCTCTATTTTCAGAATCCGCAGTGGGTATCCGGGCGCAGCAACTATGGAAACCTGATCGTGCCCGCCCAGCCGGTAGCCTACTCCGACCTGCTGCGCCCGGTCGGTCCCGACGCCGCGCCGCTGGATGCACTCAAGGGCCGTTGGATTCTACTTCAGGTGGAGGGTCCCTCCGGTTGCGGCATCCCCTGCCAGAACAGCCTGCAGATGACGCGCCAGATTCGCCTGCTGCTCAATAAGGACATCGTCCGCGTGCGGCGCCTGCTGCTGACAGCCGTGCCGAACCGCAAGCCGGTCGAGGGTCTGCAGGAGGACACCGATCTCCAGTACGGCGGCCTGCCTGACGAACTGCGAAAGAAACTCACCGCGATCGTCGGCCATGAGCCGGACGATGGGACCGTGATCCTGATCGACCCCTTCGCCAACGTGATGATGTGGTACGCACCCGATTTCGATCCCCACGGCGTGCTCAGGGATTTGAAGCATCTGCTGCGCTATTCGCAAATCGGCTGAGTGCGGCTCCCGCGCCGCGGACCCGCCGATTTTTTCCACCCAACCCCAAACGAGTCCATGCTGCCGTCACGACTAGCGGTTGCCCGCACACCGATTGCCGCACGGATCACCCGCAGCGATACGCTGACGGCATGCAGTCACACTCGTGACGTAACCGCACCACCCGACCTTCGCCATGTTTAGAAAGCTCACGCTGATCACCATCCTGCTGGCGCTCTGCACCATCGCCTTGGGTACCTATGTTCGCGTATCGGGCGCCGGCCTTGCCTGTCCCGACTGGCCGAGTTGCACCGCCGGTGTACTGGGCACCGCGCCTCCGCCTGCCATGGGGATGGGTTCCGGCGAGGCCAAGGCGGCCGCGCTCGAGACTGGTATCGCCATGGGTCACCGCTATCTGTCGGCGGTCGTCGCCGTCGCGATCCTGGTGCTGGCGCTGGCCGTCTGGCGGCTCCGCGAAAATCGGCTCCGCACGGCGATACTGACCCTGACGAGCCTCGGGGTCGTCATTCTGCAGGGCGCGCTGAGCTTCTGGCTGATCGAATTGCGGCTGTTGCCACTGGTGGTGACCGCGCATCTGCTGCTCGGATTCACGCTGCTGGCGCTGTTGTACAGCGCCTATCTGAGCGCGACGCCGGGCGGCCTGAAAACCTTCGGGGTCGGCCTCGGCCAGCGCGGACTGGCGCGGCTGGCCCTGCTCGCGCTGGCGGTCGAGATCGCGGCGGGCGCGTGGACCAGTGCCAACTTCGCCGGTCTGGCCTGCCCCGACTTCCCGACCTGTCTGGGCCAGCCGTGGCCTGAGGCGGACTACGCGACCGGTTTCGGCGCATCCGCGGCCGCGTCGGGAACCAGCAGCCTGACGATCGGGGGGCGCGTGGCCATCCATTGGGTGCATCGGATCGGCGCGCTGGGCACGTTCCTGCTGCTGACCGCGCTCGCCCTCGGGATCAGCTCCGGCCGGCGTTTTCCCGGCCTAAGCCGGACGGGCGTGTGGCTCAGTTTCTGGCTGCTGGCGGAGGTCGCCCTGGGGATCGCCACGCTGATCTTCAAGCTGCATGCCGCAGCGGTCGTCGCGCACAGCGTCGTCGCGGGCGTGCTGCTGTTGAACGTGCTGCATGTGAACCTGCGTTTGCGACGGCCAACCCTGGTCGCGCAACGTTCGCCCACCCCTGCCATCCCGGAAGAGCGCCAGCCGCCTCCGCCACGACCAGTCGTCGCACCGGCCCCCGAAGTCGTCCCTCCGGCCGCACCGGTCAGCCTGTTCGACCGGCTGCGCTCGCAATTGGGCAAGACCCGGGGCGGGTTCACGGGTGTCCTCGCCAACCTGGCGCTGGGCCGGAAAACCATCGACCGCGAATTGCTCGAAGAGATCGAAGAGCGCCTGCTGATGGCCGATCTGGGCGTCACGGCCACGGACGCCATCATCGACGATCTGACCGGCAGCCTCGAACGTCACGAACTCCGCGACTGGGATGTGTTGAATGCCCGGCTGCGCGGCCAGTTGCTCGACATTCTGTCGCCGTGCAGCGCGCCCCTCGCGATTCCGCCGACGACGCGGCCATTCGTGATCCTGGTCGTCGGCGTCAACGGCGTCGGCAAGACCACGACGATCGGCAAGCTGGCCAAGCGCCTGCAAAATCAGGGGCATTCGGTCATGCTGGCCGCAGGGGACACCTTCCGGGCCGCTGCGGTCGAGCAGTTGCAGCGTTGGGGCGAGCGCAATGAGATACCCGTTATCGCACAATCATCGGGATCGGACTCGGCCTCGGTCATCTACGACGCCGTGCAGGCGGCCCAGGCCCGCGGCATCGATGTGCTGATCGCGGACACGGCCGGCCGGCTGCATACCAAATCCAACCTGATGGAAGAGCTGCGCAAGATCAAACGCATCATCGGGAAGCTCGATGCCACGGCGCCGCACGAGGTGCTGCTGGTGCTCGACGCCGGCACCGGCCAGAATGCGATCGCGCAGGCGCGGCAGTTCAACGAAGCCGTGAGTCTGACCGGCCTCGCACTGACCAAACTGGATGGCACGGCGAAGGGCGGCGTGATCTTCGCGCTGGCCAAGCAGTTCGGGATTCCGATCCGCTATATCGGCATCGGCGAAGGGATCGAAGACCTGCAGGACTTTGACGCCGAGAAATTCATCGCGGCACTGTTCGAGGAACGCCTCCATTAGCCGTCATGCCGCGGGTTGAACTTGTCGGGGGATTAGCACTCCAAACGGGAGAGTGCTAACATCTCCGTCCGGCACACAGACAACAGGAATCACAGCAGAAATGACCAACGCGCTTTCCCTTCCCACCAACGTTTCGGTTGGATCGTTCGACGAGTACCTTGCGCTCGTCAACCGGTTTCCCCGGCTGACGGCGGAAGAGGAACGAGAACTCGCCGAGCGTTTCAGAGATCACAACGACCTCGCCGCCGCGCGGAAACTGGTCGTTGCCAATCTGCGCTTCGTGGTCTTCATCGCTCGCGGCTATGCGGGCTACGGACTGCCCATTGCCGATCTCGTTCAGGAAGGCACCGTCGGACTGATGAAGGCCGTAAAGCGTTACGACCCCTCACTGGGTGTGCGGGTCGTGTCCTTTGCCGTGCACTGGATCCGAGCTGAAATTCACGAGTTCATCATCCAGAACTGGCGCATCGTCAAGGTCGCCACGACCAAAGCACAGCGCAAGCTCTTCTTCAATCTGCGGCGGCTGAAGACCCGTCTGGGTTGGTTGAATCAGGATGAAGCGCAGGCCGTTGCGGGCGAGCTGGGTGTGGATGTCGCCGACGTGTACGAAATGGAAAACCGGCTGCACAACTACGATGTCGCGATGGAAGGCAGTGCCGACGACGACACCGGCGAGTATGACGCGACTGCGCCCATTCATTACCTCAGACAGGAGAACGGCGACCCGGCCGACGTTCTGGAGACGCTGGATCACGGTGAGAACGAGCAGAAGCGGCTGTCGGCAGCCATCGAGACGCTAGACGAACGGTCGCGAGACATCCTGGCAAGCCGCTGGCTGCAAGACCAGAAGCTCACTCTGCACGATCTGGCGGCCCGCTACAACGTCTCTGCCGAGCGGATACGCCAGCTCGAGAACAGCGCGATGTCCAAGTTGCGCAAGGCGCTCAGCGCCCCGGCCTGAAATCCACCCCGCAGCAGGCGCCGGAAACAACGCCGGCGCCAGGGCATCACTTTCGATCCGGACCGTCCCCGAAACGGTGCGGGCCGACCTCCCAATTGACAAGGCCATGCCTCGCGAGCATTCTGCCCGTCGCACTGCGCACCGGGCCTGCTCCGGTGGGGCGTGCGTGTTGTCGGATTCGAAAAAGATAATCAGGAGGCGTGTCGAGTTATGACTTCCATTTTGCCCATCATCGTGATCATCCTGTTCCTGCTGATGGCGATCAGTTCCTATCGAAAAAAAAAGGCAGGGGAAACCAACCCTGCGGCCGCGCCCAAGCGCGCAGAACCGGAACCGAGCAAACGCGTGGCGGCCAGCACGCCGGCGGCACCGCGTGACGCCGCGCCGGCGAAGCCGGCAGCACAGCCCGCACCGGCATCGCACAGCGCTGCGGCGGCCCCGGCCAGTGCCTGTTGCGCAGCAGCTGCAACACCGGTCACCCAGATTCCTCAGGACGCAACCCTGCGTCGTCACTACCTGACCCATGTCGCCTCGATGGTCGAGGCGCTGACCTTCCCCCGGCCAAGCGACTCGACCCTCCGTCGGCATTACGAACAGCTGATCGCAAGCCGGCTGGAAGAGTGTGCCGGTGACAGCACCAAGCTGCATCAACTGATCTGCGACTATCAGGCCTGCGCCAGTACCGCATCCTGACCTCGCTCGGGCTAGCCCCGGCCTCCGGGGCTCGATCCGGTGACGGCAACGGCGTTCCGTCTTCGCGGCGGAGCGCCGCCTGATCGAACGCCTTCCGCGCCCTGGCAAGCCGGTACTGCGTCGCGCCAGGAGCAGCCCCGATCTAATCAGCCCGATCTGGCCCCGAAAGACCAATAACCGACAAGGTTATCGCTCATTCCCGTCAGACCGGCTGGACGGCCTCAGAACGCCACCCGAAAATTGACCGATCCGATATACAGCGTGGTGTCGTAACGGCCGATCACGCTGGGCTGGCGGTTCACAGCAATCGTGCGCGGCTCGAAGAAGGCCGCCTGGAAAGCCAGATCGATTCCGAGAGCCCCTGGCCCACCACCCTCCCCGCGTCCGCAGCCGGACAGGCCAAACAGCGAGCCATTGCCGTTGCACAGCAACCCGACCCCCACGGCGAAGATGTTCCAGTCCGCGTCGGCCACCGTCGGAGTGAACGTGTACTCCGGCACCGGCGTATTTGAGCGCTGGTAACCTGTCCTCAACGCAACTTCCCAGCCTGGCAGGAAATCCGGAGCCAGCCACCGGAATTCGGTCCCGGCACTGGCTGTGAAGATCGAGCGCCAGTGCTGCGGGGTACTCGCCGTACCGCCGTTGGACAGGTGGACGTCGAAGCTGCGGGACGAATCCCAGCCAACGAAGTCCATGTCATATTCGAGCTTCCACTCGTGCTCCGCATCACGTACCGGCCAGTAGGCCACGGCCCCTGTGACGACCTGCGGGAGGGGCAGTTCCGTTTTCGCATTCGCAACATGCACACCGTTCAGCCGATACTGACCACTGAGCGGCAGAGTCGTCTGACCCCGATAGACGAAACCGACGTTCAACTGAGGCTTGCCCACCGCGGTGCGCAACGGGGTGACCATCAGACTGGCGTTGTAGCCGACGCCGGTACCGTTGCCGTTCACCTCATCCCCCCCGATGCCCGGCAGCGCCCGCTTGCTTTCGTAATGCCCCTCGCCAAGAAACGACGCAAAGGTATAAATGTCGAGCCCGAGGCCGAACGACACCCAGTCGTGCACTCGGTACGCGATCGTTGGCTTGATCGTCAGCAACGGAAGCTTCGCGCTCGTCACGACCGACGAGAACGGACCGTTCTTCGGATAGCGGACGATGAGTCCGTAGGTACCGGTGAGCCCCACACCCACCGACAACGGGCCGAAGGCATCGATGCCGAGATCCTTGAGATTCGCCGTCAGGTAGAGATTGCTGGGGGGTGGCACGGCGACGCTACCGCCCAGATCGCCATCGATTCGTTGACCTCTGGCGTTTTCGAACCCGACGGTGCCGCCAACCAGATTCGTGCCGGTGTACACCTGCCACCCCTTCAGCTGCGTAAGCCCCGCGGGGTTATAGTAGATTGCGGACGGATCGTCGGCCTGCGCCGAGAACGCCTCGCCCTGTCCGGCCGCTGCGGCGCCCTGATAGGGAACCCGATAGGCATCGGCCAGCGCCGTCCCCGGCCCCACCGAGAAGACCACGGCGCCAATCGCGGCTGGCAGCCGGCGAGCCAGGGTGTGCGCGAAGCGCTGCCGAACGCGGGGAACAGTCAACGCGAACCCTCCGAAGCGCTTACCGAATCCGGTACGCGAAGCTCGTTGATGGATCTCATCGTCCGGAACGCCTTTGTACTGAGTTGACGAGTGTCGGTGAGGGAAACGCGCCCCGCGGACTAAACCATGTGGCCTAAACCGCTCGACGGGGCGGAGGAAGCTAACCGCCCACTACCTCCACTGTCAAGACAGGCGGACGCCGACAATCTCGGCCGCCACGGCGGATTGAAGCGGCCCGGAACAGGCGCATCGCGTGCCTCGAGGTTGCCTCGCCGGCCACGACTTGACAGAATCGGGGCAGGACATGGGTTTTTCCGTTGACCAGGACATCCGATTTGGCGCTACGCACCAGGGAAAGCACTCCATCCCGCCCCTTGGCCGACAGGGTCCGACCTGGGCCAGTCGCCCCACGCCGTGGGGCAGGGTTCGCGCCCAACTCGATACCGCTGCGCTCCGAGCGGAGGCTCCCGTGCCTCTGAAGGATACGAAGCCGATCGAGGTCGCCATCGTCGGCGGCGGTTGCGCGGCGATGGCAACCGCCTTCGAATTGACTCGGCCCGAACTGGAAGGACGCTATCGGGTGACCGTTTACCAATTGGGGTGGCGACTCGGAGGCAAGGGCGCCTCGGGCCGCGGCAAGGCTGACCGGATCGAAGAGCATGGCCTGCACGTCTGGCTGGGCTTCTACGAGAACGCGTTCCGACTCTTGCGCCAGTGCTATCGGGAACTCGACCGCGACCCGCAGACCTGCCCGCTGGCCGACTGGCGGGATGCCTTCTTTCCCGACGCCCATGTCGGCATGGCTGGAGCGGCCCGCCGGGGCGGATGGGTTTTGTGGTCCTCGTTCTTTCCCCCAGGCAAGGGTTTGCCCGGCGATCCTCTGACTGCGCACAACCCCTTCTCGCTCGGCAGTTACCTGGGCCGCACTGCTGCCCTGCTGCGCTCCTTGGTGCTCAGCCTGCATACGCGCCGGAAGTTCGACCCGGTACAGGGCGTTCCCCTGCAGGAGGCCGAAGCCGATCTCGCGCGCGCGAAGCTCGGCGCCGTTCCTTCGGCGGACCGGATTGCCGAAAGCGTGCTGCGCCTGTTGCGCGGCGGACTGATGACGACCGCGGTCGGTGTCATCGAGGCACTCGCGGTACTCGAAGCCATCCTGCGGTCCATCGGCAGTTGTCCCCGCCCTCTGCTGCTGCAATTCATCGAGACCCTGGCCGGCAACCTGAGGCTGCAACTCGAAGGCTGGGTGGCCACCGATGACGAGACACGCTGCAAGCTGGAGATCATCGATCTCGTCGTCGCAATCGTCGTCGGCGTGATTCGCTTCGGTCTGTTGTGGGACCCGCGCGGCCTCGATGCGATCAACGACTACGAGTGCCGGGAATGGCTGCGACTCAACGGCGCTTCCGAACGGTCGCTGAATTCCTCGTTCGTCCGGGGATTGTACGATCTCGCGCTGGCTTACGAGGATGGCGATCCGGAACGACCGGGACTGGCCGCCGGCCAGGCGCTGCGCGGCTCCCTGCGGATGTTCTTCACCTATCGCGGATCGATCTTCTGGAAAATGCGGGCGGGCATGGGCGATGTCGTCTTCGCACCGTTCTACGAAGTACTGAAACGCCGCGGCGTCCGGTTCGAATTCTTCCACCGCCTGGAAAACGTCCGGCTGTGCGACGTTTCGCGGCTGCTACCTGGCGAACGACCCTATGTCGAGGCCCTGGAATTCGATGTACAGGCCCGAATCCGCGGCGGCGGGGAGTATCAGCCGCTGGTCACCGTCAAGAATGTCCCCTGCTGGCCGGCGCAGGCCGATCTCGATCAACTCGAGGACGGAGATGCACTGCGCCGTGAGGGCTGGGATTTCGAATCGCATTGGGACCGGCGCCACGTTGCAAAGCGAACCGTGGAAGTCACCCGTGACTTCGACTTCGTCGTGCTCGGCGTCAGCGTCGGCGCGATTCCGCACGTCTGCCGCGAGATCGTCGCACGCGACGAGCGCTGGCGGAACATGACCACACAGGTGAAGACGGTCGCGAGTCAGGCCTGCCAGATCTGGCTGACCAAAGAGATGGCGGAGCTCGGCTGGGAAGAGCCCCCCATCACGCTGTCGAGCTTCGTGAAGCCCTTCGACACCTGGGCCGACATGACACACGCGATCGCTGAGGAAAGCTGGCCGGAACCGCAGCCGCAGGCCTTGGCGTATTTCTGCAACGTGCTGCGGGATCCGGACCAGCCTCCCGACGACGCCGATG
The DNA here is from genome assembly GCF_054172105.1 of Methylolobus aquaticus. NCBI lineage: Bacteria > Pseudomonadati > Pseudomonadota > Gammaproteobacteria > Methylococcales > Methylococcaceae > Methylolobus > Methylolobus aquaticus. The sequence continues at coordinate 69,663 of NZ_JBSYXP010000008.1, read as the reverse complement.
CCGACTATCCGCGGCGGCGCGCCGCCGAGGTCAAGGCGAACGCGGTGCGTTTTCTGAACCACGAGATCCACCACCTGTGGCCCGGGGCCGTTCGCCAACCCGGCGAGTTCCGTTGGGAACTGCTCGCGGATGCGGACCGGACCCACGACAACGCCGGCCCTGCCGACGCAAGCGGCTTCGATTCGCAATACTGGCGCGCGAACGTGAACCCGACCGACCGCTATGTGCTGGCCCTGCCCGGCACGCTGCAGTACCGGATCTCACCGCTCGACAACACGTACGACAATCTGACGATTGCCGGCGACTGGACCGACTGCGGCTTCAACGAAGGCTGCGTCGAGGCTGCCGTCATGTCGGGCCGACTCGCCGCGCATGCCATCGCACAGACCCCCGCCCTGGAGGACATCATTGGCTACGATCACCCCTGAACCGGCTCCGCAGGAGCCCGTGGACTCCCCTGACACTCCCCGCAGCGCCAAGCGGGAGCGCCTTAAACGCGAAGACCCGAAGCGCAGCGGTCCCATCCGCAATGCCACGACCTATTTTCGCGACTCCCACTCCTGGGACGAGGGAGCTCCCGATCCGGATGCTACCGCCGAACAGAGCGAGTCGGTGGCGGAGACACTGGATGACGTCATCACGCACGGCGTTCATCTCGGCTACAAGGTGATCGAGGAGCACATCCTGAAGGGTCAGCGAGCTGCGCGGCAACTTCGTCAGACCCGCACGGAACCGGGGGACGGCGACGGCGAGCTCGACGCCTTCATCGAACAGGCCCAGCGCGTGTACCAGGATCTCGGGAGCTTGTGTTTCGATGCCTTGGGAACCCTGACCAAAAGTCCGGCCCTGCTGCGCGGCCTGGCCAGGGCGGTTCAGCCGGCGTCCCGCGGCGACGCCGATCAGCTGGGCGACGCCCGCGCGAACCCGGTCGGCCCGGCCACTCGGGTCGTCGTCGAAGTGTTGTCCCGGCAACACGCGCGTATCGATCTGCGGCTGGATCCCCAGATGCGCACGACGGCGCTGCGGGTGCACGCGCTGCACGCGCCCGGACCCGACGCACCGCCGTTGACGGCCGTCGCGCTGCGCTTCGAGCCGGCTCACGGCGCGCTCGTGCTCGATGTCCGCATTCCCGATCGTCAAGCTCCCGGCCTTTACAGCGGCGTGGTCGTCGACGCCGAGACCAATGATCCGGCCGGCACACTGACGGTGCGTGTCGCGGCGGAGCCATCGGTGCCGTGACGCCGCAACCGGCCACGGTCAGTACACCGCGCCTGATCCCCGAGGTACTCGCGGAATATGGCACGCTGACGCAGCAGGCGCTGCTGGACTATCTGCCCGCCGGCGAACCGCAGGCCTACCTCTACGACCTGATCGCCGACTATCCGCTGCGCAGCGGCAAGATGATGCGCTCCAGTCTGTGCGTGGCCACGGCCCGGGCCTTCGGCGCGCGCGTCGAGGACGCGCTTTGTTCGGCGGCTTCGATCGAATTGCTGCACAACGCACTGCTGATCCACGACGATATCGAGGACGCCAGCGAGGAGCGGCGCGGACGTCCGACGCTGCATGCGCTGCATGGCATTCCGCTCGCCCTGAACGCGGGCGATTCGCTGTGCCTGCTGAGCTTGCGACCGCTGCTGGACAACATCCACCGGATCGGTCCGGGCCTGGCCATGGAAATCTTCCGCGAAACGGAGCGCATGGCCTGGGAGAGCGCCGAGGGTCAGGCACTCGAACTCGGCTGGCGGCGCGACAATGCCACTGACCTGACCGACGAGGACTATCTGACGATGGTCCTGAAGAAGACCTGCTGGCTCGCAATCATCCACCCGAGCCGGGTCGGCGCGCTGATCGGCACTCGCGGCCGGATGAAGCTCGAACCCTTCATACGCTTCGGCTTCTTTCTGGGGGCCACCTTCCAGATCCAGGACGACTTGCTGAACCTCGGAGCGGACACGCGGTACGGCAAGGAGCCGGACGGCGACATCTGGGAAGGCAAGCGGACCCTGATGCTGAACCATCTGCTCCGCAAGGCCACCGCCGTCGAACGCTGCCGCATGGAGGCCATGCTGGCGCTGCCGCGGGAGCAGCGCACGGCCGAACAGGTCGGCTGGATCCGGGAGCGGATGGACCACTACGGCTCGGTGAAGTACGCGCGCGGGATCGCGCACGGCCTGGCCGGCGCCGCCTTGCACGAGTACTCCGAAATCTACCGGAATCTTCCCGACTCGCGGGACAAGCAGTTCATTCGCGGCCTGGTCACCTGGGTCTTCGAACGCACCTCGGGCTCCGCACCCTGACCGGGGTGGCACCCGATCGATCAAGGGGGAAACGACATGACAGCGCATTCGTGCGGCAGCAAACCACGCTACAACGAAGTCAACGGCCCGACCGAGCTGGCGGATCTGGCTTCATGCCCGCCTTTCCTGTTCCGCGAGGTGACTTCGCGGGTCTTTCCGATCAGGGCCAACATCGGCCGCCTGTACACGTTCTGCGACCAGTACCTGAACCTCGACATCCCCGACAGGTTGGTGCACTTCCGGCCATCGCTGCCGTACGTGTACATGATGGTCATCAATTACGGCAGCATGTCCGCCGCGTCGGCGCGCGCGCAGAACTTCGGCTGGGTCGCACAACGTGAAGTCACGTTCACGGTGCCGCTCGAACGCTGGGTGCGCGACGAGGCCAACGGCCCCTGGCGGTTCGTGGACTGGGCCTGCGTCTCACCGTTCATTTTCGTCGACGATGCGCTGTCTCTGAGCACCGGGCGGGAAGTCTACGGCTGGCCGAAGGTCCTTGCCGAAGTCAGCGCCGACGTGCCGCTGTGGGCCACCAACCCGCGCGCACCGACACGGCTGTTCTCGCTGCGCACGCCCATCATCGCCGACCTGTACGACGGCGGCGACGAGCACATGCGCGAGTTGCTGCAGGTCGACCGCGACTCGGTTCCCCGCTTCACGGAAATTCCACCCGATCCCGACAACCCGTGGAATCCCTTGTCGGTCCTGGCCGGCAGCGCACGCAACGCATTCGGCCTGATGGAAGAGGCCGCCGACATGCTGGTGCGCGCCAAGGCTCGCGGCTATCGACATGGCTGGGACAAGGCCGCACTGGGGCCCATGTGCCGGGTGGCGGGCCGCAATCTACTGAGCTTTCTGCCGCAGCAGGTCGGTGGCTGGCTGCAGCCGTTGCTCGGGTGGAACCGGCTCGACGCCCCGGACGCCACCGGCCTCGGCGTCGACATGATCACGCTGAAACAGTTTCGCGACACCGGCGATCCCACCCAGGCCTGCTACCAGGCCGTGGTGAGTTCGCGCATGAGCATCGACCGCGTCAATCGCTGTGGCCTGCTGGGCGACTACAACCTGCTGCGCGGAGACCCTTCCGGCGGCTATGCCATCCGCATCCACCGCTATGCGGCGCAACCCATCGTCGACTGCCTGGGTTTGCAGGTCCACCGCAGCGAAGCCAACGGCGGGAACACCGTGGATATTCTGAAACCGACGTTTCCCTTCTGGACCGACGTCGACCTCAGGTACGGGACGGGCGAAACCCTGTGCTGGCGGGCGCAGTGCGCGCATCCGGATGCGCCTTGCACCGACTGGCAGACCGATGCGCCGGCACCGGCCACGGAGACGACTGAACCGGCGGCCCCCCGACCTGCGTCAGATCCTTCGACCGCCGGCAAGGCGGCCAAAGCCGCGACCGGTTTTCTGCTCTACAACACGCTGCAGGGCGCGGGCACCCAGGCCGTCTCGGGTCCCTTCGAGTTTCCCGACCTGACGCTTCAGGTATTTCCGCTCGACGCCGATCCGTCGACGCTCCAGGAGTTCGTCAACGGCTATCTGAACGTTCCACTCGGGAGCGACGAGTCGCACGGCGAGCACCGCTTCGAAGCGACCGGCACGCAGGTCTACGTGCTGGTTTCGACGCTCGGGCCCAAGGGGGGTGGTATGTGGTCCGAGTCGAACGACATCGGGTGGTGGGCCGACAAGGATGTGTCGTTCGCCATTCCCGTCAAGCACTACCAGCGAGCGGCGGGAGCCGCGTCGCAGTGGGCCCTGAAGGACACGGGCCTCGTGACCCCCTTCGCGTTCGCGAACCGCAGCCGCGCCGTGATCTCGGACCGGGAGATCAACGGGCGATCGACGATCTATGCCGAAATCGACGCCGCGGCCGGGTCACGGTTCACCGCCAGCGACGATGCCGAGAACCTGCGCCCGCTGCTGACCGTTTCGACCGACATGTTTCCCGCGTTCTTCATGGGGCAGGAAGCCGAGCGGGACACCTTGATCGAGATCTGCCAGGTCAGCCGGGCAAACGAGACGAGTGCAACGCCCCCGCCGGAAAAAGCCCGGCGCGGCGCCTCTACCCAATCCGGCATTCCGCTGCCCGATTGGCTGGCACTCGCGCCCGATCCGGCGGCACGCTCCCGGAAGAGCCCAGGCCGACCGTCTCTGATGCGCTACAACCTGAAGCAGTACCGCGATGCGCGGCAGGTCGGTCGTGCCTGCTATCAAGCGGTGACCGCAATGCCCTGGTACGTCGAGAAAGGCTATGAACTCGTGTCGATCGAGCCCGGCGTCCAGATCCGTCTTGCGCTGACGCCCGCCTATCCCATCGCGCGAATCCTGGGACTTGCGGTCCAGAGCGAGGAACACACAGGACCGCGGCTGTTCCAGGTTCTCGAGCCCAAGGGCGCATTCCGACTGCGCGTTCACCTGCGAGAAGAACTCGGTCGAACCTTGTGCTGGCGCACCCATGAGGGACGCTGGCTCCCGGGAGACCCGGATTGACCCAACCGGAACGCCGCCCGGGAGGGAACCACGCCCATCGCCGCCCCACCCCGCATTTTCCGTCGTCCTGATGCGCCAGCGAGTGACGTCGTTCCGGCCACCGGCATGAGCCAGGGCGTCGCGCGGGCTCTCGTGCTGGGCGGCACGGGCCACATCGGCAATGCCGTCGTGCGCGAACTGTTGGCATGCGGCGCGAGGGTCACCGTGACCTCCCGGCGTGCGGAGCGGACACCGAACCTCCAGGGGCTGGACATCGACTTCGTCAGGGTCCGCGGCGAGATCCCCCACAAGGCCGGCGATCTGGTTCACGGCCATGATCTCGTCGTCGACGCCGCGGCCCCCTATCCCTTGCGTATCTTCGACCGGGACCGCCCCTGCGGCATGAACCCTTTCGACTACGCGGCCTGCCGGACCGAGGCGTTGATCGCGGCCGCGCGCCGGGCCCGCAGCCGGCTGGCCGTAGTCGGCTCCTTCACGACACTGCCGCGCCCGGGACGGCTAGCGGAACGTATCGAAGCCGGACTGCTCGATCGGCTGCATCCCTATTTCGAGGTCAAGCAGGCGATCGATGCCTCGGTGCTGGGGGCCGCCCGTCGCGGCCTGCAGGGGCTCGTGATCAGTCCCACCGCCGTGCTCGGCCCATGGGACGGGAAGGATCCGGACCTCTGCTTCCTGCCGCTAATCCTCAACGGCCGGCTGCCGTTCGCGAGTACCCGCGTGATCAACGTGATCGATGTCCGGGAGGTCGCGACCGGGCTGGTCCGCGCCGTGCTGAACGGGCGCTTCGGCGCCCGCCAGCCGCTGTGCGGTCATAACCTGCGGCTATGCGAGCTGACCCGGGAAGCCTGCGCGCTGGCCGGCGTCCGCCCGCCGCCACTGTACGGCTCGACCCGATGCGCGGCGGGCCTGGCGCTTTGGGGCGAAGCGGGCTGGGGCGCACTGGGACTGAACTCGCCGGTACCGTCGCTCCCGTCTCTGCTGGCTCGCTACAGCTATCCAATGACACCGGGAACGACGCAGAAGCAGCTCGGGATCGTGCCGCGGCCACTCAGCGAGACTTTACGCGACGCCATCAACTGGTATGCTTCCGCGGGTTATCTGGAACCCGCGCGCACCCTCGACTCCGGGGCCGCGCCCACGCCCTCGGCCTGAGCCAGCGCACCGCGGTGCCGGCTTGCGATCGGGCCGGGCGGGTCACAGTCAGTCAAGTCGATGGTAGTCCAGCATGCATTGCCCGAAGTGTTCCACTGAAGTCCGCCCGGGTCACCGGTTCTGCAGTGCGTGCGGCACCGCGTTGCACAATTTCTGCGCCGCCTGCGGCTTCCTCAACCTGCCGGAGGCCCGGTTTTGCGGCGGCTGCGGACAGCCCCTGGCAGTCGGAGCGGGAGCCGACTCACCGAACTTGGCAGCGGCCACGCTGACCAAGTCCGGCGACGGCGGTACGACGTTCCACGATGAATCCCAGGTCGAGCGACGGCAGCTGACGGTGATGTTCTGCGAGCTGGTCAAGTGCGGAACCTCGGCCGACAGCCTGGACCCGGAAGTGTTGCGCAACCTGCTGCGCGACTACGAACGCACCTGTGCCCGGGTCACCGCCGAGTTCGACGGGTTCGTCGCCCAGTTCGTGGGCGATGAGGTCATGGTGTATTTCGGCTATCCGAAGGCACACGAAAACGACGCGGAGCGGGCCGTCTGTGCCGGACTCAAGATCATCGAAGCCGTGTCCGCGTTGCCGGCTGCCATCAGCCTGCAATGGCGACCCCAGGTCGGGATAGCGACGGGCCTGGTCGTAGTCGGCGATCGCATCGCCAAGGGTGAGAGCTGGGAAGTCGGCGTCGTCGGCGAAACGCCGAACCTCGCGGCCCGCATCGCCAGTGTCGCCCAACCCGGCTCGGTCTACATCGGGTCCCTGACACGTAGCCTGCTGGGGGAGCAATTCGAATACGCCGATGCCGGCCAGCATGCCTTCAAGGGATTCGAGCAACCGGCCCAGGTGTGGCAGGTCGTGTCGCAACGCGCGGTCGACAGCCGCTTCAAGGCGGTGCGCGCGTCGTTCATGACCCGCATGATAGACCGGACGCACGAACGGGCCCTATTGATGGAACGTTGCAACCGGGTCATGGCCGGCGCCGGGCAGGTGGTGCTGATCGGCGGCGAACCCGGCATCGGCAAGTCTCGGCTGGCGCGCGATCTGGTTGACCGGATGCGGACGGAATGGTCCGCCCAGTTGCTCGAGATCCAATGTTCGCCGCTGCACACGAAGAGCGCGTTGTTTCCCATGATCAACACGCTGGAGCACCTGGTGTTCGGCGGCGCGCGGCCGGCGGACACCGCCGCCGCCTGGGCGCGGCTGACGGCCTTTCTGGACAACCATGAAGTGACGCCCGCCGAGGAAGCGCTGCCGCTGTTCGCGAGCCTGTTGTCCATACCCGTCCCCGCGCATCTCACCGCCCCGTTGATGACACCCGAGCGCCAGCGGCGGCTGACCATGCAGTACCTGTTTGCCCTGGTGGCGCAGTTGGCGCGCCGCCAGCCGCTGCTGCTGTTGTTGGAGGACCTGCACTGGGCGGATCCCTCCACGCTGGAGTTCGTCAACTTCATCGTCGAACGCGGCGGCTCGGATTCGCTGCTGGCCCTGTTCACGACGCGCCCCGACTTCACCCCGCCGTGGACCTTCAGGCCTCACGTGACCGTCATTCCCCTGGGCCGACTCGCCGGCCAGGACGCTCAGGCCCTGGCCCGAGAGAGTATCGGCAGCGCCGATCTGGCACCGGACATCGTCGCCGCCGTGGTCGAGAAAACGGACGGCATACCGCTTTATGTCCAGGAGTACGCGCGCGCGATGTCCGATACGCGCGCCGATGGAGCCGCTGCGCGCAGCGGAGCCAACCCGATCCCGACCACGCTGCACGAGCTGCTGCTGGCCCGCCTCGACCGTCTGGGCGACGCCAAGTTTCTGGCGCAACTGGCCGCGATGCTCGGACGGGAGTTCAGCGCGCCGGTGCTGGAAGCGGTCTGGACCGGCAGTTCCGACGCATTCTGGACCGGTCTCAAGCGCATGATCGACGAAGAAGTCGTCAACGCCCATCCCGAGCCCGCGCAGGAAAGCTACATCTTCCGGCACGCGCTGCTGCAGGACGCCGCCTACGAGTCGCTGCTGCGCAGCACCCGGCTGAAGTATCACGGACGGATCGCCGAGACGCTGGAAAACCGGTTCCCGGAAATCGCCAACGCGCAGCCGGAGCTGCTCGCCCACCACTACAGTGCGGCGAAAGCGACCTTCAAGGCCATCACCTGGTGGGAGAAGGCCGGGCAGCGCGCGAACGCGCTGGCCGCGCCCTACGAGGCAGGCCAGCATTTCTCGACCGCGCTGGGCCTGTTGGCGCGACTGCCGCAGGAGATGAACCGCGATGCACTCGAACTGAGCCTGCAACTGCAGCTGGGAATGAGCCTGTCGACCTTCGTTTATACCGCGCCGGAGGCTGGTGCAGCCTTTCAGCGCGCACGGGACCTGTGCGGGCAACTCGGCGATGCGATCGAGCAGTTTCCTGTACTACTGGGCTTGTGGAGCTTTTATCTGGTCCGTGGCGAAATCGACACGGCCATCGGTCTGGCCGAGGACTGTCTGCGCCTCGGCACGGAGCAACGACGGACCGACTGCCTCGCGGAAACCTTCTCCGCCCTGGGGTACGCGTTGATGTACCGTGGTGACTTCCCGGCAAGCGTGGAGCGGCTGCAGGAATGCGTGCGCATTTGCAGCGAGCACGACAAGGTCGATCACTATGCCACGCAGCACCATCCATTGGTCGCCGGTCAGGCGCTGCTGGTGCATCTGGCCTGGCTGACCGGCAACCGCGCCTTGTCGCGCAATGGGCGCATGGACCCGATTGCGACTGCTGAACGGCTCGACCGCCCCTTCGATCGCACCTACGCCTGCTGCTACACGGCCGAGTTGCAGATCATGCGGCGGCGGTACGTCGACGGTGCCCGCTATGCGACCTTGACGCTGGAACTGGCGCACCGCTATGGCTTCACGCTATGGGAGGAGGCCGCGCGGTTCCACCAAGCCATGGCGCTGAACGGTCTCGGGAAAAGTGAGGAGGCCATCCGCCTTTTGGAAAAGTCGCTCGATGCGTGGCACGAGAAGGGCGCCGGCCTGCATCGGGCGTACTTCCTGGCGGGACTTGCGGAGAGTTACCGGGATGCCGGCCGCCACGACGACGCGCTGAGCATGATCGAACAGGCTCGCGAACACGCCGAAGACTTCCACGAGCATTTCTTTCTCGCGGAAATCCTGCGACTGCGCGGTGAACTGCGCGCGCACAAGGAGGGCCCTGGATCACCTGCCGCGCGGGCCGATTTGGAACGCGCCCGGGACTTTGCCGAGCAGCAGGGCGCGCGCTTCTTCCATCTGCGGGCCCTGATCTCGTTGTATCGGTTGGACCACCAGGCCGGGCGCCCGGCCGAGGACCGCGCGGCATTGACGGCGCTGTGCGAGGGATTGACCGCGGGCGGCTTTGCCGAAGAAGTCGACGTGCTGGCGGCAAAGGCATTGACCGAGGAGAGCATCGCGACGTCCGCATGAACGGCGACGGCTCCAGGCGGGGGATGCCCGAGGCGCACGCGATCGCCTAGAAGATCGTCTTGCCGAGTTGCGCGCGCGCGTCGTGCAGGTCGGCCAGCATGTCGCCCGAACTGCCGTGCCCGACGGCTTCGCAGATCGATTCCAGCGCCGCCCGCGACACCTCGGGGCAGCCGCGGGCAATGCACAGCTTGTGCAGGCTGGTCGCAGCCCGGAGTTCGAACATCACGGCTCCCTGGCCCTGGGCAATCTCGATGGCCCGCATCAGGTCAGCCTGCGCCGCCTCATCGTCTCCGGGCTCACTGAGCGCCCGCAATTCGCCGCGAAGCTGGAACAGCAGCGCGTCGTACAGGTGCTCGTTGTGGTGCCGCGCATGTTCGACCGCTTCCTCGATCGTATCGAAGGCAGGACCCAGCATTCCGTTGTTGCGGTAGATCTCGGCCAGATGGCCGAGGAAGAACGAGCGATTGATTTCGCCGCCTGACGCCCGCCAGCCCTGCAGTCCGGTGATCAGCAGGTTGATGGCTTCGCTCCCGCCGCCGCGCAGGCCTTCGGCCACGGCCAGATAGAGGGTGCCAGCCTGCAACCAGACGGCGAACCCATGCTGCTGCGACAATTCGATCACCCGATTCGCCTGATCGACTGCCGCCGCGAGGTTGCGCCGCAGCGTCTCGAGCAGCGCGGCAAAACCGTGCGTGTAGGCCTGGTCGAAAGGGCGTCCGGAGCATTCGGCGCGCTCCAAGGTTTCCCGCATGTAGCGCGTGGCCCCGTTATCGTCCCCGGCCATCCAGCTGATCACGGCCAGCAGGCAACCGTAGGCAATCGCCGGATGCTGGGGCGTCGGATATGTGAACTGCCCGTCGTCGTGGGTCAGGAACAGATCGAAACCCGCGAGCAGCGCCGAACGCGCCGCGCCCAGTTCGCCGGCGAACACCAGCGCATAACCGAGCACGTCGTAACTCCCGATCAGATAATCGACGCGCTGCAGTTCCTTGCCCAGGCGCACGCACTCCTCGGCCAGTTCACGTGCGGTCTGCAGCTTGGACCGCACCAGATAGAACGCGCTGAGCCCCCTCAACACCGGATACAACTCCGCGCTGTCGCCGCGCAAGCGGCAAAGTTCACGCGCCCTATCGTAGGTGGCCTCGACCTCCGCCGCGGCGTACCCGGAACGCATGGACAGGCTGACCCCGGCCTGCACCAGCAGATCCAGCTCCAGACGTTGACGTTCCGCACTTTCGGGGAGCGTCGCGAGCAAGCGCAGTGCATGGGAGAAATGGACGCCGGCTTCCGCGTGCCCGCCCAGTTCGACCGCGCGTCGCCCGGCCCACTCGAGACACCCCACCGCGCGCATCGCCATGTCGCCCCCGGCAAAGTGCTGGGCCAGTGTCTCGGGCTCTGAGGCAGCCAGCTCGGGGAAATCGCGTTCGAGTATGCCCGCGATACGGGCGTGCTCCGCCACCCGCTCCGTGGGTGACAACAGTCCGTACACGGCGTCGCGAATCAAGGCATGCTTGAACACATAGCGACCCGCCGACGACGGGCCCCGGGTCTCCACGAAACCGGCCTGCAGCAGATCGGTCAGTCCGGGTGCCAGCGCGTCCGGAGCGCCGGACCAGGCCGCGGCCAACACTGGCAGCCGGAATTCGTAGCCGAGCACCGCGGCCAGTCGCGCCACCGCCGCACCACTGCCCAGCCGGCTGCGCACCGCGTCCCGCAGCGATCCTGGCTCCGGGATCCGGTCGTCAGCGGTCATGTCGCGCCGTGCACTGGCGGCAACGAGCGCCTTGGTGAATTCCTCGATATACAACGGCAAGCCGCCGCTGCGCGCCAACACCCTGGCGATGGTCGCGGGATCCAGCGTCGCCGGTGCGGCCACCGCAGCCGCCATCGCGGTCGCATCCGCCGTGTCGAGGCGCTCCAGAGCGATCAGGGTGACGTTGCGCTGCAGGAACCAGGCGGGGTTGAAGTCGGCGGGTGCCGTGATCAGCCCCAACACCGGCAGCGAGGCGGCCTGGGTCGCGACAAACGCGACGAAATCCAGCGTCGAGGGGTCGGCCCACTGCAGGTCCTCGATCACCAGCAACAATGGCTTGCCGCCGGCTCGCCGCAGCATCAACGACAACAGCGACTGCTGAATCAGGCGCTGCTGCCGCTCCGGAACATGCGGAGCCCGGGTCGCCTGGCCTGCTTCGGACGGCAGCGGCACGGACAGCAATTGCGCGAACAGCGGCGGCACCTCCGCCAGGTCTTCCAGGGCCAGCTCTGCCAGCAAGCGGCAGATGCCGGACCAGGCGTCCAGCGCTTCCGGAGGACGGCGGCCCGCGAAAAACAGCTGATTCAGACACTGGATCAGTGGATGGTAGGCACTGTCAGTGTGTGCGGGAGAACAACAGAGTTCGATCGCAAACGTGTTATACCGGCCGCCCAGCCACTGCAGGGCTTCCTTGGCGAGCCGTGACTTTCCGACCCCGGCCTCGCCCCGGATCAACACGATCTGTCCCGATCCGTCGTGCAGGCGCGCTGCACAACGGGTCAGCACGGCGCGCTGTTGCGACCGCCCCACCAGAGGAATTGCCAGACTGGGCGGAGCCCGCCGAAGGTGCTCCGGAACCCCTTGATCGTCCGCGAGCCGCCACGCTTCGACCGGTTGCGAAAACCCCTTGACACCCTGCAAACCGAGGCTTTCGCTGACGAACTCAGGGCCCAACAAGGCCCGGGTGGCCGCATCGATCGCAATGCCGTTGGGTCCGCTGAGCGTCTGCAGGCGCGCTGCCAGCTGAGGCGCCTCGCCCACGACCACCCGATCGCCCATACCACCGCCTCGGCCGACGATCACGACGCCGGTCGCCAACCCCACCCGTACCCGCAGCAACAGGCCATGGCCCGGATGCACGTCGCTGACCGCGGCGATCGTGCGTATGGCGGCGCAGACCGCGCGCTGGGCATCGTCCTCACTGACCTGCGGATAGCCGAAATAAGCCAGCACCCCGTCGCCCAGGTATTGCGCAACGTAACCGTCATACTCGGTGATTGCCGTCGCGCACGCCTGCTGATATGCGGCGAGAACCGACCGATAGTCCTCAGGGTCCAGGGCCGTCGCCAGACCGCTGGAATCCACCAGATCACAGAACATCGCCGTGATCTGCCGCTTGCGCTGATCCACTTCGGAAAGCAGGCGCCGGGGTTCCGGAGCCCCGGCGGCACGCGTCGGAGGCGTCTTCAGGACCAGGCCGCAGCCACCGCAGAAGTTCGCCGTGATCTCGTTGGCGAACCCGCAGCGGCCGCAAACGCCGGGCGCCCCCGCCGCCAATTCCCGGCCGCATCCGGTGCAGAAGCGCTGTCCCGGGTGGGACTCCGTTCCGCAGTGCGAACACTTCACTTTCGGTCTCCGTAGGTCAGATGCACAGCAAGCATTGCGTGGTCAGCGGATTCGCCGAACCGCAGTGGACACCGCAAGACGCGGCGGCATGACGACTACCAGAAGGCCGGCAGCTTGCGCTGGATCAGCAACGCCTTGCCGGCGTTCGCGACGTAACCGCCGCTTACCAGATCCTTCATGATCTTGCTGACCATCTCGCGCGAAGAACCGATCCGGCTGGCGATGTCCTGATGACTGGGCCGTTCGACAACCGTCGGGCAGCCGTCGACATCCTCGGCCAATTCGTACAACAGTCGGGACAGGCGGCCGTACACGTCGAACAGGGCCAGGCTGCGCGTGCTTTCGGTCAGGGCCCGGACTCGCCGGGTCAGCCCCTTGATGACCGACGCAGCCGCGTCCGGACGGGCTGCCAGCCAGCTCTTGAAGTCATCTTTCGCAATCAGCCCGCAGACGGTCTTTTCGAGCGTCATGACCGAGGTCGAACGGGGATCGTCATCGAGCAGCGACAGCTCGCCGAAGTAGGATCCCGGTGTCTGTATCGACAAGGTGATCTCCTTGCCTGCCGCGCTGGACAGAAACACCCGCGCCTTGCCGCTTAAGATCACGTAGAGCGGACCGGCCTGATCACCCTCGGTGATCACCACCGCATTCTTTGGAAATGTCCGCACATGAGCCTTGGAGGCCAGGGCCTGCAAGGTCTCCTCCGAAACGTCGCAAAAATACGGGACCTGCCTGAGTCCCGAGATAATGTCTTCCAAGGCCGCCCCCAACACTACACCCCGCTTCGCCGCGAGCGGAATGCTGGCATAAACGCCGCAATGTTTCCACCCGGAGCGAGCTTGCGAGATGAGGAGGATCGCGGGGCACCAACCACGCGATACACGGGAGTCGCAACGGGGCTTCGCCCCGACCGCGTAAGGGAAGCACTTCGCGGGCGCGCCGGTGAATGTTGCCTCACCGGCCTCGGTCAGGGGGAAGCCGTGGCTGCCACCTTGCGCGGCAGCGGCGGCACACCCCTAAGCAGATCGCAAGAGAACTACTTGCGCGCCGCCGGCTTCTTGCCGGCGCTCGGCGCGGCCGCAGCGGATGGCTTCAAGAGACTGTCGACCGTTTTGTCGAGTTCGGCGTACTTGAAATCCGGCAGCACGAAGGTCCAGCCGGCGAACCGCGCGGACAGCTCCGCTGCCTCGGCATTCAGCTTGTCGAGGCGCTGGCGCCGGTCTGCCGCCGGATCGCTGACGGCCAGCGGCGGGCTTGCCGGAGCACCCACCGCCTGCGACAGCGCATCGCCTGCCGGCTTGTTGCCTGTCTTGGCATCGGCTGCCTTCTGCGGTGCTTCATGCTCGGCCTTGGCCTTGGCCTGATCGGCAGCGATCCGGGCATCGGCCAGCGCGGCATCCACTTGCGTGGTCAGTCGGGCCAGCGGCCTGCCGTCCTTTTTCCAGGCATCGAGTTGCAACACCAGTCCGTCGAAAGTCGTGAAGACCGCCGTCGTGACCTGGCCGTTCCCCGGGACCTCCGCATCGCGCTGGGGCATGACATCGGCCAGCATCAAACCTCCCGGAATGGAGGCCAGACGCGCCGGCGCTCCTTCCGCCACCTCCCGCCCCTTCGGGACATCGAGGAGCCGGAAGGTCGTATCGCTTTCCTGCGCCTTCTCGATCCGGACCGTCTTGCCGTCGGGCCGACGCAGCGAGACCTGCCGGATGCGGGCCGCAGGCAGATCCACCATGGCCGTTTCGAGCCAGTCGGTCGGGGCCTTCGCAACCGTCAGTTCCCCCTTCGCGAGCCAGCTCTGCGGCTCATCGGGCCGGCGCACGAAGGTCGCACCGCCGCGGCTGGCCGTCGTGCCGACGATCAACCGCACGGGCTGGCCCAGTCCGTCCAGCGTCAGCAGCACGCCTTTCGCGTCCGTACCCGCTGGCTCGTCGACACCGAGCTCGGCATAGCGCTGCGGATTCGCGGTCTTCGGTTCCAACAAGGCAGCATCGGTCAGCTTCAACAGCAGTTCCCGCAGCTTACCGGTATCGGCCGGGTAATCGCCACGTTCCTTGACGCGCCAGCCCTGACTGCTTTTCGTCAGGGTGACCAGCACCTTGTTTTCCGGACCGGTGATCGTCAGGCCGGTCACGTCGTTGATGTGTCCATGCAGTGCCGGCACGGCGAAGGTCGCCGAGCGATCGGGCTCAGCAACCGGCCGCCGGGCATGATTCAGCGCGACGGCAGCGACAATCGCGAGCACGGCGGCCACGCCGAGCAGGCCAACGGTTCGGGAGTTGATATGCGTCATGACAAAGTCTCCTCAATGCGCCCGCTGCCTGGCATTCCACCAGACGTAACCCACCGCACCGAAAGTCAGCAGGATGGGGATCAACGCGATGTTGATGAACTTCAGCCAGGCGCCCAAGGCCTCGATGTCGCTATCGAGCTGCCGGCGGACTTCACGCAGCTCCTTGCGAATCTCGAGCTTGCGCTTCAGGAATTGCTCGAGCCCGGCCTTCTGCTCGGGGCTCAGCACCAGCGCCTCATCGCGGCTCTTGCCGGTCTGCAATTCAGCCAGCTTGCGCTCGGTGTCGGTCAGTTCCTTCTGCAGCTCCCGCTCCTTGTCGCGGAAGCGGTCGTCGGCCGCCTGCTTGAGCTCCTCGACCTTCGTGAACGGCCGCTGCGATGTCGCACGGCCCCGGATCGAGATCAGGTCGGTCGAGCCGGTCAGGTTGTCGACGGCGTTGACGAAGAAATCGCCGTTGTTGGCGAACGCGTTCATCATGTTCTGCCCGAAGAAGTTCTGCACCCGAACCCACATCCGGTCGCTGAGCAGGTCGGTATCGGCCACCAGCACCACCAGCCCCGGCTCCTTGGCCTCGGTCAGATGGCCCTCACCCTGGCGATCCGGAAAGGCGGTCTTGAAGGTACCCTGCAACCGCGCGGCGATCGTGTAGCGAGCACCCGTGGGCGTAAAACCTTCCCACAGTTCGGTCGGATCCCGGACCAGCTTGACGCGCTGCGCCGGTGCGGTCATCGACTGGGCGCTGGATTCGAACAACGGCACCAGCTTCAGCGCGCTGCCCTGCACCAGTTTGAAATAGCCGGCGCTGGCCACGTTGATCGACTCCAGGTTGGCCGTCACGATGTCGTCGCGATTCAGATCCGGCGCCTTGAGGCCGATGATTCCCGGATGGCGGACGGGCGGCGCCCCGGGCGCCACCCCGACCGGCACGGCACGGGTACGGTCCAGCACGACCTGGTCCGGCGTGTACTCGACTCCCCAGGCCTTGAACAAGGCCGGCAGATCGGACGACTTGTCCGCCAGCATGGCCATGTGGGGATTCGACGGATCGGCGCCGGTCGTGTCCAGTTCGGCGTTCGGGTCGACGAAAGCCAGCAAATGCCCGCCGCGCAACACGAACTGATCGATCGCGTACTGCGCGTCGTCATTGAGCTGCTTGGGATGCACGACCACCAGGACCCCGATGTCCTTGTCGACCGCCTTCAGGGTCGAGCCGTCCAGTTCCTTCACTTCGAACAACTGCGACAGCTCCTGATAGACGCCCCAAGGCTCGCGCATCGAGCGCGTCATCGGATCGAACCCTGCGGCCAGCGGCAGCCCCGACACCAGGCCCACGGCCAGCTTCTTGGGTGCCGCGAGATCGTGGATCAGTTTCGCGACGTCGTATTCCAGAAACGACTCCTTGCCTGGATCGAAGAAAGCGATGACCGCCTGCCCGTCGGTGGCATTGGTGCCGACTAGGCCCAGTGAGACCTTCTCGCCCGACGGCCCCAGCGGGAGGCCCTGTATCCCGGCGGCGGCCGCGCGATCCTCGTCCTCCGAGTACGGCAGCGGATCGATCAGTGTCAGCCGCAGCTTGCCGCCGGCCCGCGCCGCCATTTCCTCGAGCAATTCGTGGACGCGGTTGAAATAGACCCGCAGGGCCCGGATATCCGGCCGGTTGCTGTCCGCCGTGGCCTTGTCGGAGAAATAAAGCGTCAGGTTGAGCGGCTCGTCGAGGTTCCCGAGGATGTTCCGGGTCCCTTCCGACAAGGTGTAGAGCTTATGCTCGGTCAGGTCGAGCCGAGCCCCCCGGAACAACAGGTTGCTCAACAGCACGACGGCGACGAACAGCACGGCGATGAGCGCCAGCGCGCCGCCCGTCAGGGTTTTACGATTGAGTGTCATGGCAGGTTCCCTCCTCAGTCAGCCTTCCGCAAGTCGATGACGATGGCATTGGCATAAAGCCAGAAGCCGATCGTCAGCGCGAAATAAATCAGATCCCGCAAGTCGATCACCCCTTTGGAAATCGCGTCGAAATGGGTCAGGAAGCTGAGGCCGGAGATCGCATCGACGACGGCCTGCGGCGCGAACGAGCGAAAGAAATCGAGCACCAGCGGATAACCTGCCAGCAACAGCAGGAAGCAGACGACGACGGTCAGGATGAACGCGATGACCTGATTGCGGGTCGTCGCCGAGATGCAGGCACCGATCGCCAGGAAGGCCCCGGCCATCAGAAAGCTGCCGATGTAGCTGGTCACGATCACGCCGTTGTCGGGATCGCCGAGGTAATTCACGGTGATCCAGATCGGAAAGGTCAGCGCCAGCGCGACGCCGACGAAAGCCCAGGCCGCCAGGAACTTGCCGAGCACGGCCTGCCACATGGTGATCGGCAGGGTCAGCAGCAGCTCGATCGTCCCGGTCTTGCGTTCCTCGGCCCACAAGCGCATCGCGACAGCCGGCACGAGAAACAGGTAGAGCCACGGATGAAAACTGAAAAACGGCTCGAGATCGGCCTGACCGCGCTGATAGAAGCCACCGAGATAGAACGTGAACGAACCCGACAGCAGCAGGAAGATCACGATGAACACGTACGCGACCGGCGTCGCGAAATAACTGCGCAGTTCGCGCTTGAAAACGGTCAACACGGGATTCATGCGCGGGCCTCCTTGACGTGCGGCTGGGTAATCGTGCGGAACACCTCGTCGAGGCGCCCGGCTTCCAGTTGGAGTTCGCTGACGGCAATGCCCTGTGCCTTCACGACTTCGCTGACCGCAGCGAAGATCGCCTTGCCGGCGCGCGGGAAAGCGGTCAGGCGCTGATCTTGCGGGTCGATTTCGATCGACTCGATGTCCGCCACACTGGTGAGCGCGGCCCGTGCCTGCTCGGCATTGGCCGCCGTCAGGGACACGGCGCCGTGGTACCGCGACCGCGCTTCGAGTTCGGCCGGCGTCGCGTCGGCCAGCAGCTTGCCGGCGGCGATGATGACCGCCCGATTGCAGACTGCATGGACTTCTTCGAGGATGTGGGTCGAGATCACGATGATCTTGTCGCGGGCCATCGCATTGATCAGGGCACGCACCTCGTGCTTCTGATTCGGGTCCAGCCCGTCCGTCGGTTCGTCCAGAATCAGCGCCGGCGGATCGTGCAGGATCGCCTGTGCCAGACCCACCCGCCGCTTGAAACCTTTCGACAGCGTGTCGATGGGTTGCGAGAGGACCTTGTCGAGATGCAGGCGGCCGATCACGTCATCGAGACGGCGGCGGCGCAGATCGCCCGTCAGCCCGCGCAGGTCGGCCACGAACTCGAGAAACACGCGCGGTGTCATCTCGCCGTAGCTCGGCGCCCCTTCGGGCAGATACCCGAGCACGCGCTTTGCTTCGAGCGGCTGTGTTTCGACATCGAAGCCACAAACCCGGGCCGAACCCGACGAAGGCGCCAGGAAGCCGGCGATCATCTTCATCGTGGTCGACTTGCCCGCGCCGTTGGGGCCGAGAAAGCCGAGCACTTGCCCAGGCTGGGCCTTGAACGAAATGTGATCGACAGCAATCAGGCTGCCGTAGTGTTTGGTCAGTTGTGAGGTTTCGATCATCTCCAGTCTACCCTTGTAATCCCTGGTTATCGGCACTACGCCCGAGCGTATTGCGACCGCACATCGCCGAGCCGCCGCGATCCGGGGTTCCGGCGAGCGGGTCAGTGCAGTCTGAAATGGTTTCTAATGGAACATTGCGAACGCGCTACCTGTCGGGCGACCTGCAGCGGTGGCCGTGAACGGCCTGCAGACAACCCAGCCGTGCGCCAGCGGCCGCCGTGTCCCAGGCTGGCCTGCGCGGCCAAAGAGCATAAAAAAAACGATTGCAAATTGTAAAGGGATCAGCCTGATAGGCGATGGCTTGCCGCGCCGCCCGCCATCACCGCCGGCCGCGGGGCGACGACTGGCCTGCACGCGAAATCCCATCCTGCCACGACCGGCGGCACGCGCACATGCGTGAGATTGCCTAAGGCGGGAGCGCCGCCATCGATCATCCTCAAAACCCCTGCCTGGCTTGCCATCCGGTCTTCAGGCTGCGATCCACACGCTTTCTGCGACCGGTATAATCGAGCCGGCACTCCGCTGAACTTCCCGTCAGTCATCGGGATTCCCGCAGCGGCGAGACCGCAATCGACTCACGTTAGGCCAATAGAAACCCCTCCTTCCCCGCTGGCGAGACCCTGCGATGCGCAAAGCCCTGGCATTCCTGGCAAAGGAATATAAAGCGGTACTGCCCCCGACGATCTATTTCCTGATCGTCTTTCACGTCACCGCCTTCACCCGCGGACTGATGATGGAAAGCTACGGCGTCACGCCGGCCGGCTCCGCGGTGGCGACCGTCGGGGCGCTGATCCTGGCCAAGGTGATCCTGGTATTCAACCGGTGTTCCTTCCTGAACCTGTTCGCGTCAAGGCCCATGATCTTCGGCATTCTGTGGAAGACGCTGGTTTTCGGAATACTGGGCTCGATGTTCCAACTGGCCGAGGAATGGGTGCCGCTGCTATTCAAGTTCCGCTCCGCTTCGGTCGCTGCCGAGCATCTGCTGGCGGAGATCGTCTGGCCCAAGTTCTGGGCCAACCATATCGTCCTGCTGCTGTGGCTGCTGATCTACTGCATCGTCGTCGAGATGATACGGGTGCTGGGTGCGACCCGCGTACGGGAAATCTTCCTCGGCACGCCCTCGGCCGCCTCTGCGCGCGAGCGGGCACCGCACGCAAGCTAGCCACTCGGGCGATAGCCGCGTCGGGGCAGACGGAAAAACGGCAAGCGCTTCGCCCGCTCAGGCGAAATCCGGCAGCACGCCGAGCTTGCGCACCGCAACGTCGACTTTCATGCCGAGAAAATCCTCAGTCGCGCCAAACCAGGTGCCGGACAGCGGCAGCGCCTGTTCGGGCCGCCGCGCGATCGCGACCTGGATCAGGTCGAAGCCCCCGGTGATCCGGTTGGTCGGGTCGTAGCTGAGCCAGCCGGCGCCCGGCAGGTAGACTTCCAGCCACGCATGGGTGGCGCCGGATCCGGTCTTGCCATCGACGCCGCCGTCCAGCGCGGAATCGTACAGATACCCCGTTACGAAACGGCAGGCGATGCCGAGCCGCCGCAGCGCTTCGATCATCAGCCAGGCATAGTCGCGGCAGGTACCCGATTGTTTGGCCAGCGTCTCGCCCGGCTTCCGGGTTCCTTCCTCGTCGCGGGCTTCATAGGTGAAGGTGTCGCGGACGGTATCCATCATCCGCTGCAGCACATCTCGGGTATCGCGCCGATCGCCCAAGGTGAAGCTCCTGGCCCAGGCGGACAAGCGGCCGTCGAAGTCCTCATCGCAAGGCTGCAGGTACAACACCAGATCCGTCCACTCGGACGGCGTGTATTGCACCGGAATCGATTCGGCGCGACCGTCTATCGGAAAAGCCTCGACACCCTTCAATCCGAAGTGCACCAGGCGGAACTTGCACGTGAAGATCACCTCTCTCGCCGGCTCGCTGAACTCGATGACCGCGACATTGTTCGAAAGGGTGTCGCTGATCCAGCGGGTGCGGGACGGCACGCTGGTCTTGACTTCGTAGCTGAGAATCCGCCCGCCGTGGTTGCCACGCGGCAGGAAGACGGCCCGGTGTTCGCCGAAAGTCACCGGGTTGGCGTAGGAATAGGTCGTGATGTGCTCGACTTCCAGAACGACGGGCATGATCGGCAACTCCTGGTCGTTGTATTGCGTCGTCGCGGATGGGGCAAGCGGCCGTCCCGCCGACCGCAGCACCACCCACGCCAGCGGAGAGCTCGCACTAACTCCGAATAAGCCTTCCCGATTCGCTCTCCGCTAGCGGGAGCAAGTTCGCCAGAAATCGATCAGGATTTCGCGCACGGCGCTGGCCTGGTTCGAACCGGCCCGATCCGGAGCCGAGGCCGCGGCAATGCGCAGCCACTGCGGCAAATCCACGCGACGATAGGCCATGGCCCAATCGCCGAATTCGCGCCGCGCAACCGGTTCGTCAACGAGGGTGATGACCCGGTGATGACGGGGATCGCGGCAAATTTCTTCGAACAGCGTGCCCACTGTGGCCTGTGGCCCCTCCAGGCACTGCATGAAGTTGCCATCGGCATAGAGCAGCAGCCCGGTTACATCCAACTGCGCGTTCTTCCGACGGGCCCGCGCCAGCAGTTCCTGCAGGGCAGCATCGCTGAAACTGTCGACCGCGGCACTGACGTATACGAGGGAATGCAAGGGTTCCATGACTTCCAACGGACTTACTCAAGACATCGGCCTTCCCGGGCCGGCAGACCCACCAGCGCGTGACGGCGCGGATGCCGCCACGCGCGGAGCGATACGTCCTTCGTTATCGTGCCGCCGAGATCTCGACGCGCCGCGCCTCGGCATTGGAGCCACTGCCAGTCGTGGTACCCGTGATCGTCAGGGGCGGCTTCATATTGATCTTCTCGGCAGCGACCCCCGCTGCCGTTAGCGCGCCCTTGATCGCCTGGGCACGACGCTTCGCCAGCGCCTTGTTGGCCGCGGCGTTGCCGGTCTGATCCGTGTAGCCGGTCAGATCCACCGCCTGGTCCTGTGCCTTCACGGCCGCGGCAACCTGGGCAATGGTCTTCTTGGCCGTATCATCGAGGACGGCGGACCCCACCGCGAAGTAGACCTTTGCCGGCAGCACGGCAACCACCGGGGCGGGCGCGGGGGCTGCCGGCACCAGTGCCGGTTTCGGAGCGGGAACCGGGGCCGGGGCCGGGGCCGGGGCTGTCGCAGCGACCGGCGCCGGAGCGACGGCCACCGGCTCGACGTCCGGCTTGCAGCTCCGTATCGCCATGAATGCCGTCAGTGCAGCAGCGATCGCCAACAGAAAGGGCAACACCTTGCGCAACGATGAAGGGGCTTCCTCGTCGACCGCCTCCAGCGCGGTTCGTCCGGCAGTCCGTGGCATCCCGGCCGGGCGCGGCGCCTTCGTATCCAGCAACGAGCCCAGGCCCAGCACGCCGGCAACGCGTTCGTCCATGGTGCCCTTCAGGAAACCCAACTGCCCGGCAAGCAGTCGCATCAACCCGGAGGCATCGAGGTTTTGCTCGCCGATCAGCTTCTTGAGGAAGCCGAAGAGCAGCGGAGCGGCCATATAGAGCAGGTTTGAACTAGACGAGGATTTCAGGCCAGTCAGGGAGGCGACGGTTCCCGCCAGGGCGGCGGCCTTTTCGCCCAGCAGTCCCTTGACCAGACTCGTACCCAGACCGACCAGCGACTCGGTGCGCGTCCCGCCGGAAAACAACCCGGCCAGATTGCCGAGCAGACCGCTGTCGACGTTCGAGCCCGTCAGCGTCTCCAGCAGGCTGCCGGCGCCGTCGGTTGTGGACCCTTGCTTGACGAGCCCGCCGAGCAAGGCCGGCAGGATCATGCTCAACCCTGCCTGCGTGCCCGCCTTCGATTCGCCGAGATACTCCGAAGCCTGCTTGACGAGTTCGTCACCCAGCGCATCGGTCAGCATTTCCAGAATATTCAAAGCCATGTCGTCCTCCCCCGTTGTCGATTTGATCACCGTTGTCCGGAACGGATACCCGGCTCACCACCCGACGGATATCGCCAAAACCCTTTTGCAGACCTACTCCCGCCCATCGCCATCGTCCTTCGCGGGGACGGCGGCAACCAGCTCAGGCTCGCGCCTGCGACTCCAGCAAGGCGACGAGGTCCGGAGGCAACGCCAGCGCCGCGGCCAGTTCGCGCAGATAGGCGCGTTCCTGCTCGTTGCTGTCGTCGATGACGCTCATGGAAGTCAGATAGATCTCGCGGGCGGCGGCCGGAGAGTCCGCAGCCGCTGCAATGTCGGTGACGCCAAGGGGTTGGCGCAACTCCTGCTGCAGCAGGTCGAGCATCGCGCCTTCGAGGCCCAGGGTCTGCAGCTGCTGTTCGATGCAACGGCGTTCCGCCTCATCGATGTGGCCGTCCGCGCCCGCCGCAGCGATCATCGCCCGCAG
Source organism: Methylolobus aquaticus (assembly GCF_054172105.1). Classification (NCBI taxonomy): domain Bacteria; kingdom Pseudomonadati; phylum Pseudomonadota; class Gammaproteobacteria; order Methylococcales; family Methylococcaceae; genus Methylolobus; species Methylolobus aquaticus. The sequence goes on along the minus strand of NZ_JBSYXP010000008.1, from coordinate 46,650 downwards.
CAGCGTCAGACCCCGTTGTTCCGCCGCAGGCCCCGTTAGCTGGTCGACCGACAAGCCCGGATCGCCGACCGGTGCGCTCTGTCCGCGCTGCCATTGCTGATAGGCCTGGTAGGCCAGCCCACCCACGGCGGCCAGACTGCCTAGCTTGAGCGTCGTCCCCGTCAGCTTGCGCCCGGCACCAGTGCCCAACAGCACGGCCAACACGCCGCCGACCGCAGCGCCCTTCCCCAGGCCGGCGAGCATGGCGTCGCGCTCGGGCCCTGACTCCGGAATCTTGAGCTTGGCCTCGGCCAGTGTCCGCCCCTGGCTTACCAGGTCCTGGCCCGACTTCAACAACAGATCGATGATGGAACGCGAATCCATGAAAACCTCCTGTTTCCGAACAATTCGTGGCGCGGCGTCTGCAGCACACCGGTGTTACCGAATGAGCGGTGGACCGCGGAACGCGACACCCTGTGATCACGAAACCGTTTAGACGAGCAGACCCCGGGTCCCGCTCCGGTCAGATGATGACATATTCGACCGAGCAGCGTCGTCGTCCATGAGGCAAACGGACAGCATATAGCGGTCGCAGAGGGAGTCTTTCGCCCCGGGAACGGTGCTGCCGCGCTCTAAAGCCCCTGCCAGCGCAGGAAGGACAAGGCCGATCGCGTCGAGCGCAGGCCGTCGGGAAGAAGGGCCTCAGGTTTCGGCGATCGCACGCCGCCCTTCACTCGCCCGACCACCACGTCATTCCCGCACCAACGGGAATCCAGCGCCTTGGCGGGTGACGGCGGACGGCCGTCAAGCTGGGCCTCAGGGCCCGCAGGTGACCTTCAACGAGCGGATGTTTTGATGGAAACGGAGTTCGCCCAAATGGTGCTCCCGTTTGCCGGGACCAAAGGTCGCCTGCTGGTCGCTGTAGACATCCGGGGTTTCGCCCCAGGACTTGATCGCTTCGCCGTGATACGCGGGACCGGGCTCGGGGTCGACTCGCAAGGCCTCATTCCGGTAGACGGTGACCGAGGCGGCGGGACCGACCACGAGGCTCTCGATCCGGTCGCTCCAGTCGCCGCCGCCGAGTTGGGTCAGTGACGGCAGCACAGCCGGACCTTCAATGCGGACCCGATTGCCGGCGAAATCGGTGCGGTCGAAAACCTCGATCCAGCAATCGCCGGCGGCTGTTGCCGTCGACACGCCGAACCAGAGCAGCGCGGCCAGACAGGCCGTGCCTTTGACGGGGACTTGATGCGGATTCACGATGGCGCCCTCCATCGTCCGAGTCGGTCGCTGTTCGAAGCCGCCGGGCCGGCCGTGGCCGTCCCGGTCAACGCCAGCATGCGAGCTGCGGCGAGCGGCGCGCAATCCGTGCGACTACCGATGCGGAGCCGACCCGCGAAACGGGGCCGAACCGCTATGGGTCAGGCGTCGTCCGGATCGAGCGGGGCCGCGCTCAGCCCGCGGGCGGCCAAGGTATCGAACAGACGGGGCAGCACCTCCAGAACGACCGGCCGGCCGCGGCCATCCCGCGGGCCATAGCCATCGTGCAGCAGCACGATGTCGCCGGAGCTCAGTCCGCGCACCAGAAAGGCGAAAACCCGCTCCGGATTTCCCAGTACCCCGTCGTAACCCCGGCGGGTCCAGCTGACCAGACGCAGGTCCAGCTGCCGCAACACCGGCGCGATCCAGGGATTGCGTATGCCGAACGGCGCCCGAAAGTATTGGGGGACGCGACCGGTCAACTCCGCCAGGGTTTGCTGCGCCCGGCGGATCTCTTCGCGCACTGCGCGCGGCCCCTGGAAGGCAAAGCCGTTGCGATGGCGCTCGCTATGGTTCTCGACCCGATGCCCTCGCGCCACGATCTCCCGGGTCAGCTCCGGATGGCGCCGCGCGCGTTCGGCAACGCAGAAGAAACTCGCCCGCGCCCGATACCGATCGAGCAGATCCAGCACGGCCGGCGTCGCGTCCGGGTCAGGCCCGTCGTCGAAGGTCAGGGCGACCTCGCTGCGTACCGCCCCTGCCGAGGGCAGACGCACCAGGTTGGGACCGAGCAGACTGTCCTGCGGCCGCAGACTCGCCGCGAACAGCAACACGTGATTGAGGATCAGCGCCTCGTCCAGCCAAGGCGCGCCCGCCAGGCCCGACAGCGCCAGCGGCCAGCCGCCCACCTGGAACAAGATCGACCCCTGGACGAAGGGCGCCGGAACCCAGGCGCGGAGTGCGGCGTATCGTTCGGTCATGCCAAACCGCCCGCACCATGCGCATCACCCAGGACCCCGCCAGAGCCAGGGCAGCGCGGGCGAAACCGGCCGCAGCCCTGCGCTTGCCACCGACGACCGCCCCGCAGCACGACGTGTCCGAAGCCGTCAGCCGTTATAATTCGCGCGCTTTCCTTCCTTTTCGGAGCCCCCCGCTTGGACGACGCCTCCCCGCGTTCGCCGCTGACCGCCGGCCGCAGACCCCGGACCCGACTGAGATTTCCACGCCTCTGGCAGGGCGTCGGCTGGGTGATGGTCGTCGTCGTCATGTGGCTGAGTCTAACGCCGCATCCGCCACAGCCGCCATCCCTGCTCGCGTGGGACAAAGCCCAGCACCTGACGGCCTATGCCGGCCTGATGTTCTGGTTCCGCCAGGCGTTCGCGCCGCACTGGCGTTGGCCGGCGTTCCTATTGGGCCTGGGCATCACGATAGAGCTGCTGCAAGGGTTCACAGGCGCGCGCGTCGCGGACCTGTTCGATATCGTCGCCAACGGACTCGGCGTCGCCATCGGACTGATCCTGGCCCAGTCGCCGTTGGGGCGCATGCTGGCCGCGGTCGACTCGTGGCTGGCCCTGGGTCCGGCCTGAGTTGTCACGCCTGATCGCCGCTGCTGGCCATGGCGTACTCGGGCATCGACTCGCCGGCCCGGCGAACAGGATACCGGGTCCCCTGACCTGAACTGCTTTGCAGCGGCTCGCGCGGGACCGGCGCTCAAGTTTCCCGGTTCGCGTCCCAGCAACACTTCCTTGACAGCAGCCCTGCGCATACTTAGCATGCTTCGATTTTGGGGCAAACGCCAAGACCTCCCTGAGCCGCGTCAGCGCATTTGATGAATGAAGCTTCCACCACCGCATCGGTCGCCACGGAAAACACCCCGTCGATAGCGGAAATCAAGGGGTTGGTCCAGGGAGAGATGGCCGCGGTCGATCGCCTGATCCTGGCCGAACTCAGCTCGGACGTCGTCCTGATCAATCAGATCGGGCAGTACATCGTTCAGAGCGGCGGCAAGCGCCTGCGACCCAACCTGCTGCTGCTGGCCGCACGGGCCGTCGGCTACCGCGGCGAAAATCACATCACGCTCGCCACGGTCATCGAATTCATCCATACCGCGACGCTGCTGCACGACGACGTCGTCGACGAGTCCTCGCTCCGCCGCGGCCGCGACACCGTCAACTCGTTGTGGGGCAATTCCGCCAGCGTGCTGGTCGGCGACTTCTTGTACTCGCGCGCGTTCGAGCTGATGGTGCGGGTGCAGAAGATGCGGATCATGGAAATCATGTCCCGCACGACCACGGCGATCGCCGAGGGCGAAGTCCTCCAGCTGCTCAACTGCAACAACCCCGCCACGACCGAGCAGAAATATCTCGACGTGGTGTCGCGGAAGACGGCGATCCTGTTCAGCGCGGCGGCGCAGCTGGCGGCGGTGGTCGCCGAACAACCGCCCGAAGTGGAGACGGCCCTGCGCGCCTATGGCCTGCATCTGGGCATCGCCTTCCAGTTGATAGACGACTCGCTCGATTACCAGGCCGATCCGGCCGAGCTGGGCAAGAACCTCGGCGACGATCTGGCCGAAGGCAAGCCGACACTGCCGCTGATCTACGCGATGGAGCGCGGATCGGAAGCCGATCGTGCACTGCTGACGCACGCCATCGAACACGGCAACCGCGAAGTCTTCGGCGAAGTCTTCAAGATCATTGAATCCACACGCGCAATCGCGTACACTGCGCGGCGTGCCAGAGAGGAGGCGGACAAAGCCATCGCCGCCGTCGACATCCTCCCGGCATCCACTTACAAGCAGGCCCTCATCGGCCTCGCACGATTCTCGGTCGATCGCACGTACTGACCGTTCCCAGTTTCGGGGTGTAGCTCAGCCTGGTAGAGCACTGCTTTCGGGAGGCAGTGGCCGGAGGTTCGAATCCTCTCACCCCGACCAGTAAAAACAGTCCTTTATACGACCCTTAGCCGGTCGAACCCGGTTACGGCGTGACCAAATCGTGACCGATCCGACTCCAGGGCGCTGACCGCAGCGCGGGCGTTCTCCGGCGCCAGGTGCGCATAGCGCATCGTGATCCGAATGTCGGAGTGGCGCAGCACCTCCGCGACCTCCCTGATCGGCACCCCGGCCTGCACCAGCCAAGCGGCACAGGTGTGGCGCAAATCATGCGGACGGAAGTCCGTGATCCCTGCCCGCCGGCACGCGCCGTAGAAGCCGGTGTGGATCGACGCCAGTCGTTCCCCCGACTCATGGGCAAACACCCATGGCGACCCCGGGCAATGTGTCGCTCGGAACCGCGCCCGGGAGCGCAACGCCTCGCGCGCATCCCGATTGATCGGAACACTGCCGATCTTCCCGTTCTTCTGATGCTCCGCGTGCAGGTAGACCAGGTTCGCCTGCAGATCCACTCGACTCCATTCCAGGCCCAGCAATTCACCCGAGCGCATCCCGGTGTGCAGACTGAGCACGATGAAGTCGACCAGATGCGCGCTTTTCGGCTCGTTGCCGGCGGCAGTGATCAAACACGCCGCCTCCGGCCGCGTGAGCCAGCGCATACGTCCTGGCGGCTCGCGGAGCTTTCGCCCCGCGAACGCGTTCGGAACGTCCCACTCCAGCTCCTTCCGCGCCCAGTTCAGCGCACCGCGGATCAACGCGATTTCCTTGTTGATCGTGCCCGCCACTACCCCGGCCTTCTGCCGCATGGCGATATAGGCCCGGACATCCGCCCCGCAAATCTTCGCCAGTTCACGTCCTGTAAAGAACGGAAACAAATGTTTCGCGGAACTCCGGTCCCGCTCGCTGCTGCGTTTCGCCAAACTCGGCCCCTGCAGATACGCGAGCATCAGTTCGTCAAACATCCGTGTCGGCTCTTCGTCCCATTTTTCGAGCCGAAAAGCCTCCAGCTTCCATTTCGCTTCTAGGCCAGCTGCTTCTTTGCGGTCGGTAGTCCCAGTAGAGCGCCTAAGGCGTCGGCCGCTGGCGTCGGTGTACGACACCCACCAGATGGGGCTGTCTTTTCGTTTGTAAGGCATGTGTATGTCTCCTGTCGCACATGCCCCGCGCGCGGAGCATTATGCGCGGTTTGGGTATGGCTCGCCACCCATGCCCGGAGTCCCTCGACCGGCACCGTCAACCGGCGACCGATACGAACCACCGGCAACTCCCCGGCCTCGATCAGCCGCCGCACGGTGCGGACCGAGATCCCACCCAGTAGACGCGCGGCATCATCCAGGCTGCACACGAGCGAGTCTTGGGTCACGGCGAGGCGACCTCGGCGCTGTCGTCCTTGGATGTGGTCTCTTCCGGTTCCAGGGGGAACCCCGACATGACGAAGCGCGCGGGCGTACCTTCGACCGAGAGCGTCTCGACGATCCGCGCGGCGTCCCAACCGAGGATGTTGGAGAGGAACCAGATCAGCTTGCCGTAGCTCTTCCGGGCGTAATGAATCAGCCGCTCGAAACTGATCGTGAAGCGTGCCTTGTGGGTCCGGATGCGCTCTTGTGTCTCGGACACCCAGCTCATGCAGGGATAGGCGCCTGCGAGATAGACCCCAGGCCGGAGCAGCACATCGCGCGGGATGATGCGATCCACCGAGTGGAGTTCCAACTCCCAGCGAACCCACGGACTGTCTGGATCACCCAGTTGCCTGCCCTTCTCGTAGATCCGGAGCAGTTTGCCGCTAGAGCGACTACCGACATAGAGGGTCTTGCCCTGGCCGGAACCGAGATCATCCACGTACTTTGCGGTCGGCGGGCGTCCGCCGGTCGTGAACCCGCCGGTCGCCAACAGACCCAAGCCGGTGGCGATGTCGAACACCCCGGCGTAGTCGTCGTGTGCCAGATCGACTCGGGTGATCTTGGCGTCTCGTTGCACCAGCCACCCATGCACCGCCAGCCAATTCGGCACCAGCGCGCAGGCTTCGCCGGACAGACTCAGGAAACAGGTCCCGCCTTGAGACGCACCGCCTTGCGCCAAGATCCCGACACGGTGCCCCAGTTCCCAGGAATCGGTGTACCCCAGGTGCCCGCTCTTTCGCTTGCTGCCTACGGGTATACCGAAGATCCGTTCCATATCCTCGACGAGCCAGGCATCCAGCACGCGACTCCCCCGCTTCGGCACATGCGGGAAGGTGACGTTGAGCCAATCGATCAGCGCGGCGTCACCCACTCCCTTGCCCGCGTCCTCACAGGTACTTTCCCCCCGTATTACCTCACGGGGGGACGCCGGCAAGGGGGCGTCGACATGGCAGCCTGCGAGCTCAGCAGTAGCGGCCGCGCCGGGCGCGGGCGCGTCCGGTCGCGCGCCTCCGCGCCCCGCGTGGCCGCGGCCCGGGTCTGAGGGATCGGAACGGTTCATGGCGTACACTCCAAAGGGGTAATCAGTTACCCTAGAGTGTAGCCGGGAGGAAGGGGGCTTTGTGACCCCTTAGCGTGGAATCTGTGATCTACTCGTCACTAATCTCGCGCCGCTGCTCGACCTTGATGTCGCCGCTGACGGCTTTCCAAAAATTCCCAAGCTTTTTGGCGATCTGGTAGCCCAGGGAGCGGTAGGCCATCGGCCCTTCCTCCGGGAAGAACTCCCGCACGTTGATGCCGAGGATCTCTTCGTACTTCCGGATGGTGCGCTTGTTGTGGACCAGCACGAGGACCTTCCAGCCGACGTGATCGCCGAAGCGCAGCAGGCCCAATGCGGCTTCCAACTCGTCGAGCTGACCCTTGAAGTTCGCCAGCGCGTCCCGCTCGACGCGCATCAACTGGGCGATGCGCTCTTCATCGCGGACAGCGAGTCTCAGGAGGTTCTGTTCGTACTTTGGGTTTTTGCGCATGGCGTCTTTGGTCCGTCCATAAACGACACGGTAACGCCACGCAAGGAGCTTCGCAACCCCTCAGGTTGAGGCGGCGAAATGGCCTACGAGTCCTAACGTAGAGGTGAGGGGCGCCCGGAGCGCGAAGCGCGGAGGGAACTTGCAGCTTGAAGGCCGTCCTTCTTGACCGTCGGGTCAGCCCGCATCTTGGTACAGCAGAGCAACATTGCTTGAGTCGAATGACTCTAGGCCTGCAAGCGCGTTATCAAAGCGCTCCTGCAACAGTTTCTGAAGCTCAAAAGCCTGTTCTAAGGTTTCAACCTGATACTCACCGCACGAACGTTCCATAATTTCATTTAGAATAAGGTCTAAGTAGTCGTGTCCATTTTCAATTAGGGTCGGTAGATAGCTTGGCGTTCTTCCTGCGTGAACTAGCAGATTTCTAGTTCTGTACATTCGCCGCAATTGCCAGGACACCTTCTTTGAGTGGGTATCCAGAAGATCCTTAACTGAGCCCGGAGATCCTAACGATTCAGCTAACGTGAACAGGCGAAACCTAAGAAGATGAAAATCTTTGAGTCGGCAGTATAGATCAGACCGTAGAGGTTGATTTTTATCGAGCGCCAAAAGGTGCAGCAGTCGAATTGCTGCTTTGCTGCTCTTTAAATCCGGTACCTGTTTTAGAAACTTTCTTGTAACCCCATTATTCCAGAACAATAGGTCAGCAAGCGCTCTATCGATTAGTCGCCGAAGATAAGTGAGCCGCAGGAACGGGTCGACCGAACTGATGATATTGACAACCTTGTTCTTTCCAGAATGCGATGGAACCAATGTTTCAATCGAAATCCAGAGATTCAATAACTGATTTTCAGAAACTTCATTGGTGACGCAAATTCCATGGAGGTCGACAATTCGATTAAACTTGTCAAAACTGCCGCCAAACTTCAAAGAGAGGTTACGTAACATCCAATTCAATCGCTTCGACGCGTGAACGGGATTCATGTCGAACGCCTTTTCCATCGAACTCTTCGGAGCGCCAATTAGGGTGGGCACCTCCGAGCAGCATTGGCTGATGAGCGTAGTTGGTTTCCAACGTAGCTCGTTTCGATGAAAAAACAGAGTAAACAGGTCCCGCAATGTATCAATCCGCCTTTCCGCTTTTGTGCGCGCGGAATAGCTGTCAAAAGATCGAATATCTCGAACTTGGACTAGTGCCTCGTCTTCAGAAGGCACGAACCTATTGGCTTCTGCAAACGCTCCCAGCGATTGCGGAATGTTATCGAGAATGTCAATACGAAATTCCTTGATCGACTTCTTTACTGTACGAATGTCCTTTGACACCAGGAAGTAGACGTCGAAGTCGTGAATGGTTGGCTCAATTTCGGAAAAGAACAGTTCAATGTCGTCAGGCTTTGTGATGACCGGTGCGTCCCCAAAGAAAAAGAACTCTTTCGTCTTTCGGCAGAGGAATGCTTTACTCAAGCCAATATTGACAAGGCAAGTTACGAGTGCCCTTGAATAGCTATCTATTTCTTTTTTCGCCTGCTTTTCGATTGCGATTTTGAGAAGAGAGCGACACCTCTCGAGATAGCGAGTTGGATCAAGCGTCTTCGAGAGAACTTCTAAACGTAGCTTCTTTTGACTGAGTGATGTTTCGTGAGAAAGAAGGTAATGTTCCAACGGTACATCCAACAAGCTCTTGGATATCCTGTCATTCCGAATAGCCCACTGAAGCTCATCCAGTACATGTACTAGATTGGCGTCGTCAATCAACTCGTCTTCAACGTCATCGATTAAATTCAGCGCTTCAATGCACAGAAACGGAGGATTGAGTGCAGCTGGCTTATGCGAATCAAGCGAGTAGTCAAATAGCAACTCGTCTAGCCGCTGAGCAAAGAAAAGGAGGCCACAAACTGAGTCGCTCAATACCCACTTGTGAAGACTTCGAAACTTCATGTTTTAGTGACCTAAAGAAATAACGTTTGAGCTGAGGGGCCCCCCTCTGTCAAGCTACATGTCGTATCAGGTAGATTGAATTCTTAGAGACCAGAGAGGGCGGACGAGAGCAGACGGTGAAGGTTCCGCTCCAGCAAAGGGTTGGCCTCACTGCGCTGCGGCCAGGTGAAAGCTGTCAAGCGCTTGCAAGAACTGTTCAACTCCATCGCTTCGACGGGAGTAGCAGCTTGCGACGGGCATCTGTGTTCCTGCAGTCTTTATGCGCTGCTTCATCTTTGCCACGCGGTCTGCCCAGGCCCCATCTAGCAAGACGAAGTCGCAGCAGTTCACTGGCACCGCCGCGTGCATCATGTCCATGATGTCGTTGTCAACGAACGGCAAAGTCGGGTCAAGAACGAACTCGCGCATCAACTCCGCCATGATGACGATCATGCGCGTTCGCTTGGCGGTCGGGCGCATGTTGCGCGCCGCTCGGACGTACGCCGCGTCGGCACGCTGTGTTTCCAGCCCTGCACGAATCGCCGCGAGCGTCTCTCGGGTGACTCCTTCCAGCAGCGAATGGTTGTCGCGAGCCATGGCAATGAAGCCTCGCATTGTGAAGCCATGTGGTTCGCCTTGGGCGCGCTCCGCAAACAACTTCAGCTGTGGCAGGTCTGCCGGTGGCCAGAAGCGCTGAATGTTGTTCTGTTCCAGCTGTTCCTGTTCTTGCAGCTTGTCGAACGCGAAATCCGTAAGGAATATGTTTGGCAGGAGTCGTTCGATGAACTCCTCCGCAGCAACTGTATGGCGACGATCGTCGTCACGCGCGAACTCTGCGAACGTGAAGTTCGAGAGTAGCAGTGTGCCGCCCTGCCTGAGTAGTGTGGCCACGAATCTGTCTTGGAGTTGGCGCTCATCGGAGAAGAGCCGTATGGCCCAGTGGTCAAGGTAGACCGTTGGCGAAGGGAATGATTGGCGTACCCTCGTTTGATCGCCCAACACTTCGAACTCGATCGGCATTGTTCGCAGTACGCAGGAGGTTCGGTCGTGAGGCCTACGGTGTAATAGACACCCTAATCGGCGCAATACGACACGCCGAATGGGGCGTGTAAGCCGGCCAAGAGTTGAGTAGCAGGCGAATTTTCATGCGGTTCCATTCGCATAAGGATGCGTCCTTTTTGTTTATACACCGTCCGAAGTACTACCCGCAAGACAACCGCATCGCCGCGATCGGGCGGACGCCTCCGGCGGGGTGAACGTTGCTACAGTGCCAGCGGGATCGCGTGACCCGATCGTGACACCCACCAGTCGATTCGGGGGCAGTGATGTCACTTACAGTCACGTTGGCGCGGGACATGTGCTTGTAAGTGATTGAACTAGATGGTCCCGAACGGGGCTTGCCGTATTCGGGAGGCAGTGGCCGAAGGCTCGACTCTTCTTGCCCATAGCAGTGAAAGCAGCCCATTCTCGACCCTTGCCACCTCGAACCCGGTCACGGCGTGAGATCGTGTTCCGATCACGGCCTGATCCCCGGCGCACACTACCCACGGCAACGCGGGTTCGCCGGCGAGTCAAAAGCCTGTGGGGCGTTTCGCTTCACAGCCAGGAAGTCGATAAGCAAACTTGGACGAGACTGCGACCGGCAAACTGAAATTGGCGCCGTCGGCTCGGATGGCCTCTCAAAACCGCACCATCGTCTGGACGTAGAAGTAATTGACGTTGTCACGGTTGGTCGGCGCGTCGGGGGCATTCCGGGCGAATGTGCCCTTGATCAGAGTGTTCCAGCCGGCTTCCAGGCTGACGTTGTCCCGTGCGTCCCAGCGCATCGAGAATTCCACGGTATGGCCCAGGAAGTCGCCCGACTTGCCCGTGGGATCGATCAATCCGGCGGGTTGCCATGAGGCTCGCGCGTTCGCCATCCACCACGCTCGATAGGCCACGAAGCCGGTCAGGTCGCGGTGGGGTATGAACAGCAGGCGGGTACCCGGCGCGTTGATGTTGTTGCGGGAAAACGGCCCGAAGATGCCGGTGGGTCCGAAGTCGAAGCGCCGGGCGCCGTAGAGGGTATCGAATGAGCGGTTCGTGCCGGCGCCTTGACCGCCGGTCGCATAGTCGTACTGCACCAGCAGCCGGGGTTCCCAGGGCAGATCGAAGGTATATCCCAGATGGAGATGTTCGAGAAAAGCTTCATGGTCCAGCTCGCGGGCTATCGCCGTCGCGCGGGAGTTCCCGGTTTGTGCCCCGCTCTCGATCTCGAAATCCCTTAGGCCCTTCCGCGCTGGCCAGAATACCCGGAATCCCGGTGTGAACAGACGGCGGCTGCCGGCCAGTCCGGGGTTGCCATCAGGAAAGTCGCTGCTGGGATCCTCGTTCAGGTAGTAGCAGTACAACTCGCCTCGAAGATCCCACGGAAGTGCCGCCGTTTCCGCGAACACGCCGGCAAACAACTTGTTCCCCTGCTCCTGATCCCAGGCCCAGTCGTTGTTCAGCAGTTCGGATTTTTCATCGGGCAGGCGGAGCACGGGGTGGGTTGCGAACGCGAGCACCTGCCAGTCGCCGTCGCCGTCCCGAATCCGTGCCATCAGCCCGGTAAAGGCATTGACGGTGTTGCGAAAGGCATTCCGGGCGACCAGCCGCCGGCTGCCGAGGTCCAGGGTTTGCCGGCCGCCCTTGATTTCGAAACCGAGCCCAGTGTCGAGCAGGTCCGGCGTCGACCACGCCGCGTAGAGCTGGGTGAAGTCGGCGACGTTCACCATCGAATTGTTCAGGGTGTAATCCGCCTGGGCGCCGAACTGCCGCGCGTCCCAGAACTCGAAGCCGGCCCGGAATCCGGCATGGTGGGCTTCGATCCACAGGACGGTCTGCAACGGAATCTGGTGTTCGCCCCCGGTCTGACCGCGCCGCCAGGGCACGTCGAAGGTTTCGTACCGGGTTCGATGTTCCAGCGTACCGTTGAGCCATTCGGGCATCCCGAGTACCCGCCTGGCGTTCAGGCGCTCGCCCCAGACCCACCGATTGCGGCCCGTCAGCCAGTCCTTGCGCTGGCTGCCACCGGCCGTCAGGCTCCAGCGGTTCGGCTGTTTGTACTCGGGTGGCGTGGCCCCCGGCTGGTCCTGCGCCGGGCTTGCGCCGACGCCCGGGTCGAGCTCATCGGCATCCAGTAGATCGATTGGCTTCGATCGCGGCTCGGTAGGCCGTTGAACCGGTGCCTTGGCGGTAGCGGGTCGTTGGGCCGCGGTGGGCGGTGAGCGCTGGGCCTCGCTCCGCTCTGCCGCCAGCGACGGCGGGGCAAGAACGACAAAGCCCAGCAGGGTGACGATGCAACGCTTCAGGCGGCGAACCCCGTCTGTTGCCGAATCCATGGTGTATCGGTTCCGCCCGGCTGATCGGGGTGCGGCCAAGGCCTATCAGCAACGCCCCAGTTCCAGAGCGAACCCGCGGTCAGGGCGACGCTGCCCACGCGCTTTCCGATGATCGCAGCGGGCAAACCGACCGTCACGGCCATGACGCCCGGTCCGGCGCGGTCGGCCAAGTCCTAGCCGAGCCACGCCGACGGGCGGCACATCAGTCCCCGGCGCTGGTCGGCGGAAGCAGTTCGGGTACCTCGAGTTCCTTCGATTCCGGCACGCCCGGCTCCTTCGGCGGGGCCGTCCCCGGCATGATTTCGAAGTCCGGCGTGAACTTGACCAGGATACTGCGGAGCTGGTCGAACGGTTTCCGATCGCCATCGAAGCTCGCCTTGCCGTCCTTGAGCAGGTCATCGAAGGTCTTCTGCCCCATCATGACCCAGTCGAGATCGCTGCGGTTCACGGTGATGGTCAGGTCCGGACTCTTGGCCTTGACGCCCTTGATGTTCGTCAGCGTGGCATTGCTCATCTCGACCAGGAACGCTTCGCCGTTGTCAGGCGTGATCAGGTTGATCGTGAAACGCAGGCCATCCGCCTTCTTCGGGTCCACGCTGATGCCGAGGAAATCCAGCCAGTTCTCCGTGGACATCGCCCGTATCACGTCCGGACCGGTCGACTTCGGCGGGACACCTTTCGGCAGCCCCGAACGCAGTTCATAGGCCCCGGCCAGGAAGCTGTTGCGAAGGCTCGGGCTCTCCTTCTGATAGCCGATCTGCTCGAACACGTCCGCCAGTAGGTTCTTGGCCGCCTGATTCTTCGGCTGGGCCAGCACGAGTTTGTTCAGGATCTCGGCAGCTTCCAGGTACTTCCCCTGATCATGCAGCTGTTTGCCCTTGGCCATGATCTTGCCGGCCCCGCCCATCATCTCGACATACAGCGGTGCGGAGTCCTTCGGCGACAGCGGCACCAGCGTGGCCGGGTTACCGTCCCAATAGCCCAGAAAGCGGTTGATGACACCGCGGCTGTTGTGCTGCTCGGACCCGTGGTAGCTGTGTGCCGCCCACTGCTTGTAGAGACTGTCCGGCAGCTTGTAGACGTTGTGGATTTCGTTGATCGTGACGCCCCGGTTGGCGTAATGCAGCGTCTGGTTGTTCAGGTTGGCGTAGGCATCGCGCTGCGCCCGCATGACTTCCTGGATGCGGTCATTGCCCCAGCGCGGCCAGCTGTGCGAGGCGAACATTACCTCGGCCTCCTGGCCAAACTTGAACAAGGCCTCGTTGATGTGTTTCGACCAGTTCAGGGCGTTGCGCACCGGCGCACCACGCAGCGTGTAGATGTTGTGGATCGTGCCGGTGATGTTCTCGGCCGCCCAGAACGCCTTGAACTGCGGGAAATAGGTGTTCATTTCCGCCGGCGCCTCGGTGTCCGGCGTGTTCTGGAACACCATCGTCACGCCGTCGACCGTCAGTTCCTCGAAATCCTTGGTGATCAGCCGATTCGGCGCGATCAGGCCGGTGTTGCCGTTGGCGACGTTCTTGCCGATCGACTGGTCGACGTGGCCGAAGGGGCTGCGCGCCAGCAGCACGGCGTATTGCATCTGCGTCCGGCGCGACATCGCATTGCCGGCCAATACGTTCTCCGCGATCGCCTCGTGCATGAAATGCTCCGGGGCGATGACCTTGACCTTGCCGCTGGCCACGTCGGCCTCTTCGACGACGCCGCGCACACCGCCGAAGTGGTCGACGTGCGAGTGGGAATACACGACCGCGACCACGGGCCGGGCGCCCAGCTTCTCGTTGATGAACTCGAGCGCGGCGCGCGCCGTTTCCCTCGCCGTCAGCGGATCGAAGACGATCCAGCCGGTGTCGCCCTTGATGAAACTGATGTTGGCGAGGTCGTAGCCGCGGACCTGGTAGATCCGGTCCGGCAGCACCTCATAGAGTCCGTAGGCCATGTTCAGCACCGCCTGCCGCTGCAGCGACGGGTGGATGCTGTCGAAATCCTTGCCCTGCAGCAGGAACTCGTAGCTGCCCATGTCCCAGGCGACATGACCGGCATCGGCCTTGATCTGCTTGTACGGCGGTTCGGCGATGAAGCCCTTCTTGGCCTCTTCGAAGTCGCGCTGGTCGTCGAACGGCAGCGTCGCCTTGATGCCCTGGCGCAGTTCGATCGTGAACTTCGAGGGTGCCTTGCCTTTCGGGTGGAAATGCCCGACGGCCGATATCGGCGTTTCCTGCGTGGCCTTGGCGGTGCGGCCGGTCGCAGCGAGGCTTCCCTGGCCCATAGGGCTCAGCCCTGCGGCGATGGCGAGAACGAATGGCAGTGCTTTGGCGTTGTTCATCTGGAATTCCTTGTTCAGGTGGGCTGTCGGAAAACTGCAATACTCGCTTGGGGCTGTTCGAGTCGCCCTTCCGATCTCGTTTTGGCGCTTGACTGACGACCGCGCGCGGCAGGCTGCTGGAGTTGCCCGCATTCGCAACGGCGACGACAAGCATCCGGAATACCTCGGAGCATTTTAGTGATTCCTTCAGCTTGGCCGTACTATGCCCAACGAATTTGAGGGGTAATAGCGAGCCGCTTGCCCCATGGGCCGGAAGAAGTTTCGGGTACAGGAGTGTGGTGGAATTTCCTACGGCGTCCTGTACTGCGGGCAATCAGAAACCGGTCTGAGCCAGCACCTCCTTCAGTAGCTCTTCGAGGTCGTGACTCATCAGATTGATGTCGGCCTCGAGCAGCGCCAACATGGCTTCGAGATCCCGGAGTTCATCAATCGTGTAGTTTCCCCCGTTGCCGAAGAACAGCGCGATCCGGTGCCGCTCGTCGTCCGAGCCGGGCTTGCCGAGGCGGCCGTCCTTCCGCCAGCGCGCAATCAAGCTGTCGCGCAGGGAGAGATGAGCACGCTCATCCCCCGAAGGGTGGGTCAGGAATCGCCAGACCAGGGCCGGCAGCAGCCTGGATTGCTCCGGACCCTCCCAGACTTCCCGGAGTATGTTCCGCTCATGGTGAAGCTCGTGCCGAGCCTCACCGAACAGGGCTGCGGACCCCAGCGCGATCTCGGCGGCGCCCGAGCCGATGGTCACTGCGTCGGCCGCAACGCCCTGGGCTTCCAACGATAACGCGCCACTGAAAATCGCGCCGAGGCCGGCGACCACCAGCGAAAAAACCGTCAGCCGTGTCACCCATTGCTGCCGCCCCTTTTCCAAGCGGTCCGCCAGGGCCTGGGCCCGCTCGCTCTCGCAGTCCACCTCGGCAGCGGCGCTGTTCACATCGAGGGACGCGAGCAGGATGCGCGTCGAAAGTCGCTCGCGGACCTGAAGCTGACGCAGCATGGTGGCCGTATCGCCCTGGGCCGGCTGCTCATCGGGTTCATGCAACTGGGCCAGGAGGTCATAGGCGCCGATCAGTAGGGCGATTTCCAACGCGACCGGCGAGAAGCCGCGAAGTGCCGGGACATTCGGCGTGACGCCGATGCGGCTTTGTGCGGGGACCGGGACGGCCGGTCTATGGGCTGATGGCGGCCCGCAATGCCAATCGGGACCAACTTCACGCGGCGCTGCTTCGGCCCGACGCGTGTCATGGGCGCACCCGGATAGCAGAGCGAGCGAGACCAACCACACCACGCCACCGAGAGAAAGTGGCCCCGAAGCCATCCATCGGGATCCGCGTGCCTGACGCAGGCCAGATTGGCCTACTTTTTGATGAAACACACCGACCACTGCCCGCTGAAACGTCACAACCGCATCTCGCCATCTCATCCGCACGTCAACGGCCCTTGGCCCCAGGCCAGTCCACGCTTCCCGCTCAGGGCTCAGGGCCCCGGTAAACTGAGTGTGGCATCGTCACATAGCTCGAGACGGAAACAAAGGCGGCCCAAATCCCCGCGCATCACGCGAAATACCCGGCCAAGAATTCACAAGGTGTCCGTATTGTTACCCGAAAACTGGCTCATATAACGCGCATGGTATCTTACGCGTCTGTGCCGTCTTCGACGGCTGAAGTGAAAGCCGTTTGATGTGAGTGAGGGATGGATAAGGCGATGGCAAAAGCGTCCGTAAAGAACGGCAAGGCCCGGCAAGCATTCCGGGCAGGCAGTTTGTCGGTTCAATTGAGCCCGGTGATCCTGCTTTCGATCCTGGTGTTTGCACCTCGCGTCCATGCCGAGGAAGCGCCCGGGGCGTCGGGCAGCCCGTGGGCTTTCAACCTGTCACTGTACGCCTGGATGAGCGGCCTGACCGGGAATTTCTCCGCCGGCCCCTTGAATCGTTCGGTGGATGCCAGCTTCATCGACCTGGCCGAGAATTCCCGGCGCTTCCCGATCGGCTTCATGGGCCGTTTCGAAGCGCATTACGAGCGCCTCGGTGCTTATTTGGACGGCAACTACATGAGCCTGGCGTTCGACCCGAAATTCCAGCGCTTCGGCCGGGGGGTGGATACCGAACTGGGCTTGATGGATTACGGACTCATGTACCGTCTGGTCGGACCCACGGCCGACGAGGCCACGACCCTGCATGGCGAGAGACGGCCCAACCGGCTGGACGTCTACGCCGGCGCCAGAACACTGTGGCTGGACAACAGCTTCACGGTGACCGTCCCCGGCGTCGGCCTGTCGCGAACTTTCTCGATGGATGGCAGTTTCACGAGCCCGCAGATTGGTGGTCGTTTCATCGTCGACATCACGCAGGACCTATTCCTGCTGACCGATGCCAATCTCGGCGGTTTCGGCGCCGATGGCGTGTCGTTCACGGGCGGCGTGCTCGGGATGCTCGGTTACCGGGTGAACGCGGGCGACCTTCCACTGTCGATCCAGGCGGGGTACAAGGCCTTGCGGTACGAAGTGAACGGTGGTGAACGCGTACCCATCAGAACGCGCGCGACCCTGAACGGCCCCTTTCTCGGCCTGACGGGCTACTGGTAACGCCTCGTTCACGGCAGGGTTCTGCTGGCCGCGCCTCGTCGCACGCGTTCCTCCCGAAACCCATCCGGGTCCATCTGTGCCCACCGTTCCAGCGCCAGTCAACAAGTACCCCATTGACACGGCCGTGGCACCCGCAGACCGTTGAGGCGAACCTGCACCACCGCGTCGTCCCTCCGCGACATCGGACGGTTTTCCGAAAACAGCGCCAGCTTGGTCGCTTGACCTAGATCCTCGTCGAAGACCTCGATGGTCCGGGGCCACGCCGCCCTGCTGCTGGTCGTTGATCTTCCCGAGATACAGCACCTGACGCTGGACCACCCGTACATCGGACGTCCGATGGTTTTCCCCCACGCTGCATTAGCCGTGCTCCTTGCCATCCTAAAAAGCGGGTCGTGGCGCGTAGAAACATGCCCGAAGTGTCGCCCGGCCGCGGCCCCTGACACGAGAGTAGGTTGGCACTATACGCGCTTTCTGGCCGCCAAGCTCAATCAAAGCAGGGTGTTACATCCGCCTTCGGCTCCAGAGTCGTGAGACTTTCCGGCGAATCGACGAAGTCGGGCTACCTGCGGCAACTGGCCGAAACTACGTAGACCCAGTATTTTAGTCGGTTTATGCTTTAGGTCCGAGATCGCCCGCAAGCGTTATCCGCTCGCCCAACCCGCTAGAGCCAACGGCTCGCGTTATTCAACGGGAGAACGAGATGAAATGCTGAACTCCTTGTCAGTTAAACAATCAACCAAGAGTGTTACAGGCACTGGGAGAAGAGAGATGACGTTTTTTTCATTGCTGTCCAGCGGGTCGACCTTCGGTCGAACAGGGGCACTGGGTTCCCTTATTCTGGCCGCTCTTCTGGCGGCACCTGGGGCAAGTGCTAACGGGTCCGGAGGCAAGCCACCACCGGGGGATGGTGTAGAGATTCGCTACAACGAATACAGCCGGACGCCCTCAATCGGTCGAGGTGTGGGTACCTCCACTGACCCGCGGGATCCCGGCTATGGCGCCATGCGCTTCTTTATCGAGAATGTCAAGAAGAAGACCAAAAACGCAGAGGGAGGGCAGGTTACGTTTGTGCCTGACCAGAGCATCTCGCGTGGGGAAAACGCGCTCCGCGCAGGTGTCCAGTTTGGCCAGAACCCGGATGGCGTGATCGATGGCAATGCCTTATTCGACAACGTCAGTTGGGGGTTTATTTTCAACTCATGGCCGTTCGGTCTTCGATTCGAACAGGCCCTGAAGTTCCTGTACCATGCAAAGTTCAATCTCCCCGGTGGGGGTACCGGTAACGGCATCGCGCTGGCTCAGCGTGTGCTGGACAACCGCGGCGGAACGCAGGTTGTGTTCCCGGTCATCGGCAGTACGGCTCAGGTCTCGGGGTACTTCCCGCAGCCAATCGGGCCGGCCCGCTGTAATCCGGGTGATCGCGAGTGCCGGAAGCAAAGCCGCGGCATAGGCCTGAAGGGCATCTGCACGTCAGGCTGGGCCATCCGGTATCTCGAGGCACCGCAGGACACCCTGGATACGGCCTGCGACATTCTCGTCGAGCGCGGCATCATTCCGACGCAAACGCTGTTGTTCTACCCGCCGGTCGGGGGTCAGTCGGTGCTGATCCCATCGCAACGGCGCGCGATCCAGGGCTTCGAGTTCACGGTTCCCTCGGACGATGTGCTCGAGTTTTTCGAGGCGACGACGGCTGATCTGCCGCCGGGGAGCGGCCCTGACGATGGCGATCTGGATTGCACACCTAAGCTCCCACGAGGTGAAGTCGTTGCCCCGGACACCGAGCGAAACTGCGACCAGAATGTCGCTCAGGCCGGAGCGAGATACGCCCACACCACGTCATGGCATCAGCCGTACCTGCTCGCCTGGATACATATCGACCGGAAAGTCTGGGACGGCCTCAGCGATGAGCAGCGGAAGGCGATCGAAAAGGCGGCGCAACTGTCGGTTCGGCAGTCCTTCGACGCGACGGACAGCGTGCAGTGTGAGCGGCTGAAGGATATTCTTGATTTCAACAACGGGATCAAGCAGCGGAACACGGATGGTTCCATACGTCGGATCACAATGCGGGATAGCTGGAAGTGGTGGGAGGAGCCGCGCCAGCAGCCGGTTAGCGCCGACGTCACGCTCGCCACATGGCCCCAGAAAGCTTTGGACGTGCTGTTGGAAGGCCGGAATCGTTTCTTCGCTCGGCTTGAGTCCGAGGACCCGGAGTTCGGCATCATCTGGGACGCTGCCAGCGGCTTCGCAAAGAGGAATGGCTACGACCGGTTTGATCCTGCACCGTTCCCGTCAGCAAACTCGCAATGCGATGTCGTATCCAAAGGCGGGTCTCCTTCCTAAAGGTACGATCAAGACAACGATGATGACGACTGATATCTGCTGCAATAACGACGTGGAGATCTGAAAATCGGGTGGCGGTAACGGGATCGCGCCCGTCAACCACCGGGTCACCAGAGGCAGTCGCCCGCCTCTGGTGCCTACAAAACGCAGCGTGCAGATTTCCCCCACCATGCTCTCCAGAGAGTGGTTCACAGCACTGCGATAGCCTGCAATTCCCGGTGCGGAAGAAGAAGCTTTGGGCGCAGTAGCGGTAAACGCGCCTTGATCTGATTGAACATCACCCAAGTGACAGTCACCGCCCGGCTTCGGCTGCTCAACATCTTCCGCCAGTAGCGTTCAACTCCGCTGAATAAGGCGTCAGGTTAACCTTTCGGAGGTGATTCCATCTTCCGCCGGCTTCGCCTCAGCGAAAGCCACGACAAAACAAAACAGCGAAACGCGGGATCTTCTGTTCCGAAGAAGTGGGTCGAGAAGGGAGCGCGGGCGGAGCCAAGGGGGCTGATGCTCGGCCGGGACCATGGCGGGGGTTTTCCGTCGACGCTGCAGTCCGGGTCCGCGCCTGGCATCAGGCTGGCTTGGAAGGGCTGATTCTTGACTGCGCCCAGCCGATCTTTGCCGGCGAACGCCTTCCAGATCGTCATCCGCCCGCCGATCCTTCTTTCACGCACGGGCTGCCCTCGCTCACCAGGCGAAAGAGCATTGTTCAGGTCACTGTCAGTCAGAGGGTTGTGTGTCTGCATCGTAATGGCTGCGGCGCCTCAACTCCTGGCGCGAACTCAAGGGGCCAGGTCCGTGTCATCCTTGCCAACCACCGGCACCATCCAATCCCGCATCGGGGCGCTGGCGTTCGAGGGCGGTTATCCGACCGACGCCACCGTCGCCAAGCTGTACGACGAGATGGACTTCCAGCGGGCCGTGCAATGCTACCTGTGGGCGGTTCCGATCGTCTCCTTCGCAAAGTGGCAGGAGCAGCACGAGACCGTGTTCGGCCAGCAGGACGGCGACCTCGTACAGATGGCGAGTTCTCGCGACAAGATGGGCATGCTCACCCCGAACGACAGCACGACCTATCTGATCGGATTCTGGAACCTGGAACGGACCGGCCCGATGGTGATCGACTACCCGAAGGGCCCGACGACCGGCGGGATCCTCGACATGTGGCAGCGGCCGATCACCGACATGGGCCTGAGTGGTCCCGACAAGGGCGAAGGGAGCAAATACCTGATACTGCCTCCCGGTCAGAAAGTTCTCCCGGGCATCGAAGGCTATCGCGTCTTCGAGTCTCCCACCAACAAAGTCTTCCCCGGCCTTCGCATTCTGACCACCGACCCGCAACGGGCGGAAGCGCTCAAGGGCAGTTATCGAGCCTACCCGTATTCCAGGCGCGACACCCCCCGTATGACGCCCGGTTTTTTTGAATCGCATGATCCAGCACGAGCCTTGGCTGGAGCGCGACCGTGCCATGATTGACACCTTGCGTACGCAAGGCATTCAAAAGGGCAAGACGTTCGCACCCGATGCGAAAATGGTGCAGACCCTCAACGCCGCCGCCAAGCAGGCGCGTGCGTATCTCGATGGGAAGTACCAAGAAGTCGTCACGACAGGAGCCTTTGCCCCAGGGAGCCGGTGGGCTTTCCCCGAGTCGCTGGGACTCGTCTTCAAGGCGGCCAGCGCGCAGTTTGGGGAGCCCGACGTTTACCCGGTCGAAGCTCGGGGCTCGCTGCTCTCGTTCATCTTCTTCCTGCCCAAGCGGTTGGGGGAAGGCCAGTTCTAGCTAATGGCCATCGAGGACGAGCAGGGCAGGCCGCTGGATGGCAGCAAGACCTATCGACTCAAGGTCCCGGCCCAGCAGTACTGGCCGCCGACGCTGTACGATCGGGACACTCACGCGCTCATTCGCAAGATGTCACACGCGGCCCGTTCCTTCCAGAGGCAGGGATTGCAGGTCAATAAGGACGGATCGGTGGACCTGTACTTTGGTCCGAACGCCCCGCCGGTCAAAGAGTCGAACTGGACTCCAACCGATCGCGGTCGGGGCTTCGAGATCCTGTTCCGGTTCTACGGCCCCCTTCCGTCACTCTTCGAAAAGACGTGGGTGCTGCCGGACGTCGAGCGCGTGAAGTGAAATCCAGCGCGCCTCCCCTCTGACCGTCTGGGCGATCCAGTTGGGCTGGGGAGAGCTTCCGGGCCCTCAGAGTCGAGCGGCTGTAGGGCATCCACGCCAACACGCCCGGAATCTTTCGGGCCGTTTCATGCGTGAGCAGTTGCAGTCGGCCGGTGACCTGGAGATGCGGTGGGCTGCCGCGACTGCGCCGGCGGCGCATTGCGGCGGCACGGGAGTCGGTGAACTTATCGGAGATTCCTGGATCGATGCGAATGGCACCCGCCCTTCGGGCTGCCGGGGTTGGCGGATTTTTTCCTGAAGAGGAGTCTGATGATGATAAAGAAAATGACGAAATTGCTGGCGCTGGGCGTTGTGTTTGCGATAGCTGGTCCAGCGTCTGGCGAGGACAATCCGTCTGGGTCTAGTGCTTCTGAAACCTCTGCCGCGGGCGGCGTCGATAGCGCCATAAGCCCGAATCAGCACAGTGCAAAACAGGCATCCAAACGGAGTGCAAAGTCGCCCACTCGGAACGCCCGAAGAAAGGGTGCCGGTCCACAGGACCGTTCTGCGCACGCCAAGCGGCACCAGGAGAAAATGATGGGCCAGTCGGCTCGCCGGCCCAGTCTCGTCAGCAAGCAGTTCAGCGGGAAGAGTCCGGCCGCAGACACTTCGTCAAACCCGGCCAGCCCGGACACAGCAACCGGATCGCCCACACCTTGAGATTCGCGCCATTAGAGGATGCCGTGATTGCGGATTCGATGGGCCTTCCAGCTGGCGCCGGCGCGTAGACGACGGAAATTCCCAATCACTCTTATCAAGGATGCTGACTTGTTGAACACCTCTACGACAGAATCCATCCGCTTCGCCACCTTGGGCGTTCTGATGAAGGGCGTTGGCAAAATCATGCGGTTCGTGCCGATTCCCCAGCCCGGGCTCCTGGTCGGCCCCGGATCCAGCGGCCAGCTTGGTCAGGCCATCGCCGGCTTTGGCCATTCAAAGATCCTGATCGTCACGGGCGGCTCCCTGCCCAGGCGCGGTCTGCTGAAACCGTTGACCGATGCGCTCGACGCCGCGGGCACGCCGTACGTAGTGTTTGACGAAATAACGCCGGACGCCCCGCTGCCGTTGGTCGAGAAGGGCATCGAGCTCTTCCGGTCCAACGGCTGTGATGCGATCGTGGCGGTTGGCGGCGGCTCGCCGATGGATGCCGCCAAGGCGATCGCCGTGGCGGCGGCCAATCCACGCAAATCGCTGCGCCAACTCGCCGGCTACTTCAAAGGCCTGCGCAGTCCCGTGAAAATCTATGCCGTGCCGACCACCGCCGGCACCGGGTCGGAGGTGACTGTGGCGGCGGTGATTTCCGACCCGGCCAACGAGCGCAAGCTAGTCCTGGTGGACTTTCGGATGGTGCCTAAGATGGCAGCGCTGGACCCGAACCTGATGACGGGTTTGCCACCCCACATCACGGCCACGACCGGCGTCGACGCGCTTACCCACGCCGTGGAAGCGTTCGTCGGCAATTGGAAGACGCCGGCTTCGGATCGCATGGCACTGTCGGCGGTGGGGCTGATCTTTGAAAACCTCCGCACGGCTTACCGGGACGGCGGCAATCTTACGGCACGGGAGAACATGGCGCTGGCATCGACCCATGCGGGCCTCGCCTTCACCCGCGCCAATGTGGGCTACGTGCACGCCATTGCCCACCAGTTCGGCGGCAAGTATCACACGCCGCATGGACTGGCCAACGGCATCATGCTGCCGCATGTGCTGGAGTATTCCATGCCCTCCATCACAGACCGTTTGGCCCAGTTGGCCGTGGCCGCCAAAGTCGCCACCGAGAGCGAAGGCCCGCAAACCCGGGCCAACAGGTTCCTCGAGGCAGTAAGGGAACTCAATGCCGACCTCCAGATCCCGTCCACGCTCGATTCGTTGCGGGAAGCCGAGATTCCCGGTCTGGCCGCTGCCGCACTACGCGAGGCCCACACCGGCTACCCCGTGCCGCGCTACATGAATCAGTCGCAATGCGAGAGCATGCTCCGCGAGGTCCTGCCAGGCACTCGACAAGGCCATTGAGGGGCGCATGGGCGCCCACAGGACGCCGGGCAGGCCCATCGCGAGGCGCTCAAGCAGCCCGCCAGTGGATCAGGGCTGCGTGTCACAACTGATCACGGACTCGACCGGATCTCCGAGGCTGCCGTCCGCGTTTTGTGGGTAGTAGCTTATCTTGACCTCACCTGCCCGTACGACCAAGGTCTCGGTCAGCGGCTCAGTTCCACCCGCAACACCCGTATCCACCGAGGCGATACGTGCCCTGCTTAGCGTAAGCTTGAGAAATACCTGCCGGTTTTCGCCTCCTTGCTCACTTTCCAACTCGATGGTCTTGAAGCGCTGAGCCAGCACCGCCGCGGCTGACAGCGCGGGACTTGCGATGTCCAATTCCTTACGGATCGTCAGGCCGCTGCAGTTGTTTCGTGTCAACTTCAAAGAAAAGGCGGATGCCTCGATCCACCCCGCATGATCCTTGTCCAGAGACGCGCCCGCTACGCCGGGCACCAGCATGTAGGTCCGGGTGTCCGCCTCTGCCACCGTAAACGGCGCCACCGCCGCCATGAAGCACACGACCGCAAGTGCAGGCCGAATCGCCGAGTGCCTCTCGTAAACCTTCATTTTTCTTATCGACATGACACGACTCCTGTTCATTAGGCGGTGCGACTCCGCCGACAACGGCTCGATTGCAACCCGTCAACAAAGGCGGGAAACACCCTCGTTACACTAGACCATCCTGCCGACCTCCGCGCGTGGGATGTCCGTAGGAGGCCAAAAGCTCCAGCCAACCGCGCGGCATGCGCTGCGACAGTCAATTCAGGACCACCGCCGGGGCGGCAGGGTGTCAAAGTGGGGCGGGAAAAATGGTCCGAGTGACCTGCCTCCGCCATCGGTCACCTTGCTATGGCCGTCCCCGCCACATCCAGGAAGTGCGCCCGGCCCACATTGGCGAGTTCCGAGACGAACCGATCTCTCAGGCCAGGCGACGGTTCCGGCCCGTCCACATCCCCATAGTCACTGCGACGCGGACTGGGAGCGGGTAGGCAATCGCCTGGCATCGATCCAGCTCAACGCGGTGCTTCGGCTCCGGAGGTCCATGCGTAGAGCTTGTTCGCAGCCCGCTCCGTCCACAGCGTGATGGCATTCTCGGCATCGCCTAGCGTCCACTGGGCGGCCGCCTTGATGTGTCCACTGCCGATTTGCCGATCGGCAACGGCGGCCAGCAGGTCGCCGCTCACGGAATCGACCACCTTCGCCGCTCCCTTGGCCGACCCCACGAAGGGATAACTGCCGGTGGCGAGATAGGCGACGGTGCTCAGTGTTCGCGCCTGTGGCACTGCCATGGTGATGGTGCGCAGCACCGGCGTCGCTCCCTGGGCGTCGGTCAGCGCCACCTGCAAGCGCATGGTGCCGGGTCCCGGCTGATCGACGAGCTGGAACTTGGCTCCAAGATTCTCTTTCAACTTCGCGTAAAAGTAATCCGCAAGATGCTGCTGATCGGCAGCGGAAATCTGCGACTCGGTACTCGACACAATGATGACCGGATCGACCAAGACCTTGGTGTATTGGGTCCAGCGCGCTTTCGAGTTGACATAGCGCAAGTCCATCTGCCCTTCCCCACCCGGTTGGAGCTTATTGCAGTAGCTCCCCAGGAAATTGCAGATCGCGGTCTTGTCCTCGATGGGGGCTCGCTGGGTCGTCGCGCAGGCTGTCAGAAACAGCAAACTGCCGGAAAGCAGAGCAATACGCCCCTGTCCGAAAGGCTTGTACTTCATTCGTCACTCCCATTTTTGAGAATCGGGCCTATCCCTCCCGGGGAATACCAGGCTGCAGGCCACGCCATTTTCCTGATGTCAGCGCAGGGCGCAAGTGGGGCACGCAGCGGATCCGCCCTCGTGGCCGGGGTTGGAATACCCTGAGCCCCTTTGTCTGGACAGTTCATGAATGGACGGGAGGCTGCTGCCTCGGGGGTAAGTCTCTTGGAGTACCTGCGGGGCGAGTCAGGTTTCGCAGCCATGCGCGCGATGGCGTGCAGGGCGATGGGTTGGGTCGGGTGCACCGTGACGCCGGGCATGGCTGACGCGGCAGGGAGCGCGAGGCCTTGGCCGATCCGATCGTCAGGGGCTTCGCAGTGACAGGGCCTAAGCTCAGCGCCCCGCAAGTTACTGGGAGCCCGATGCGGTTGACGGCCCGCCTACTCGCCTGCCGGTGCGCCTGGTGGCCGAACAGTGCGGTGCGATCGGACGCGCCGCTTACGGCTCCAGATCACGATGCCGGTCACGGTCAGGATCACGACGGCGATGCCGCTGACGGCAATCAGGGCGCGCCCTGCAGTCCCCAGGATACGGCCGCTGTGCAGCGGCAGTTGCAGATCCATGAAGCGATCGGCACCGGTTCCGGTGCCCGGCTCATGGCGGCCCAGGAGACTCCCGTCGACGCCGTCGAGATAGATGTACCGCGCCCCCCAGCCGATGTCCTTGTCGCGGCCGAAGTGAACGCCGTAGATACCATAGGCCGCGTTGTAGAACACGCCGCCGACCGAAGCGGTCCAGCCGGCACGCAGCGCCTCGGCCTGCGCCTGCGTCAGCGCGTCGTCGAACGACAGCTTGGGTTCCACGGGCTGTTCGGCCAACGCGTCCTCGCGCGCGTCAAACGGCGAGGGCGTCAAATCCGAGAATGCAGACAGCGCCGGCTCCACGATCTCGTCACCGAGGTTCAAGGACACGCCACTGCAGGCCAGCGCGAGCAGAACCCCCCAGAACCACAGCCCGCCCGCGCGGTGCAGGTCCCAGTTCAGCCGCGTCCAACTGCTGCCGCGTTTGATGGACCAGGCTGCCAACCAGCGCCGCCACCAGGCTGGCGCCGCTGCTGGCAATGACGCCGCCGGGCCCGCGACAGGTTTGCGGGAGGCGCGCGGAAACGTCAGGTAGAGCCCCACGACGCAATCCAGCATCCATAGCAGCGCGACGCTCCCGAGCAGCAGCCGGCCCCACTCACCCGGCAGCAGCAGCCGGTGGTGCAGTTCGTACAGGAAGGGCATCAGCTTTCGTCGGTCGAGGCAGCAGTCGCCCCAGCGGCGCGTACCGAGCACCTGTCCGTTGGCGGGGTCGACGAACATCTCGTCGAATTCGAGAGCTGCCGGTACCTCCACATCGCCTTCGGCCCGCGGCTCCACCATGACCCGGGCGGCACGGCCCGGCGCGAGGCCCACCGGAAGGTATTGCACGCGCAACCGGCCATCGGCCCGTTCCAAGGCTTGGATCAACTGTTGCGGCGGCAACGCGGGGTCGGACCGGCCGGTCCGGAACCAGTCTGCGTTCAGCCACTCATCGAGTTCGTCCTGGAACGCGATGGCAGCGCCGGTGGCGCCGGAAACGATCAGAAACAGCGCCAGACTCAGCCCGACATAGCGGTGCAGCAGCACCCATACGGGCCGTCCGGGCCAGCGCCGTCGGCGGGCTACCAGGTGTATCGCACGCTCCCCAGGATGAAGCGGCGCTCCCCGTAGGCACAGGTCTCGATATCGCCGCAGTAGGCAACGAAGACCTTGTCGAGAATGTTGTTGGCATTCACGGACACCCGCCAATGATCGAACTGGTAGTACAACAACGCATCCATCAGCGTGTAGTCGGGGATGGTCAGCCGGTTGTTGAAGTTCAGGGTCGAACCCACGTAGCGCATTCCGGCGCCGACGCCGAGCCCGTCGAGCACCCCTCCGGATACCTTGTACTCGGCCCACAGCGAGGCCATGTGTTTGGCCACGTCCTGCGGCACCGGGCCTTGCCTCGGATCGTTGGTGGAGGTGTTGCGGGGGTTCAGATAGGTGTAGTTCGTGACCAGGTTCAGACCGTCGGTCAAGGTGGTGACACCTTCCACTTCGATACCCTGGGTGTGCACTTCGCCGGTCTGGACGGAGAAGTTGGGGTCGTTCGGGTCCGGAGTCAGCGCCCCGTTGCGTTTGATGTCGAACAGGGCCAGGGTAAACAGTCCCTTCCAGTCGACCGGCTCGTATTTGACACCGACTTCGTACTGCTCGGCGGTCTCCGGCTTGAAAGGCTCGTTCTGGCGGGTCGCGCCCGGCACCGGACTGAATGAGGTCGAATAGTTGAAGTACGGCGCGACCCCCGAATCGAACAGGTACAGCATGCCGGCGCGACCGGTAAAGGCCCGGGGACTCTCGCTGGTCTTCGTCCTGGGCTGTCCCTCGACGAAAAAATCCGTGCTGGCGAAGTCGCTCTGCACGAAGTCCTGACGGCCGCCCCCGGTGACGATCCATCGATCCGAAATCTTGATCTGGTCCTGAAAATAGAGCCCGAGCTGGGTGATGGTCTGTCGGTTGTCGGAAAACGGCGTAGCAGGCCCCAAGGAGCCGGTGCTATACACCGGGTTGAAGATATTGATCGGGGTGTTGTCCAGGAAACTTCCGTTGAAGTCGTCGCTGATGTCGTTGTAGTTGATACCGGCGAGCAGGGTCTGGCGCACCCGCCCCATGTCCCACTGATACTGCAACTGGTTGTCCAGCGCGAACACGCCCACCTTGCGTCGGGTGATGTCCGACTCGCGCTGCCAGGTCGTGGCGCCGTTGCGCAAACGGCCGTAGCCGAACGTGAAGCGGTAGTCGATGTCGACGTCCTGGTAGCGCACGTTCTGGCGAACCATCAGGTCATCCGTGAACTTGTGCTCCAGCAGATAACCGAGCTGGTAGGTCGACAACACGCGGTTATCGAAATTCGGATCGCCGAGAAAACGGCTCGTGGGGATCTTGCCATTGGGGTTCGAGAACAAGGTGCCGCGCGCGGGCATCAGCGTCGCGAACTTCGACGTGTCCTTCTGGAAATTCGCCAGGAAGGTGATGGACGTATCCTGGCTCGGCTGCCAGGTCAGGCCAGGCGCGATGTAGACGCGGTTGTCCTCCACGAAGTCCATCTGCGTGTCGGCGCCACGATTCTTGGTGACGAAGCGATAGCGCCAATCCCCGTTCTTGTCGAGCGAACCGCTGAGATCGGCCATGCCCTGCACCCAATTCCAGCTGCCGCCGTTCATCTCGACTTCATAGCGCGGCGCACTGGTCGGGCGCTTGGTGACCATGTTGACGAGACCGCCCGGATTGCCTTCCCCGTACATCACGGATGCCGGCCCGCGCAGAACCTCGATGCGTTCCAAACCGTAGGGCTCGGGCTGCATCTGTCCGTACTGGACCAGGTTGTCGCGGAACAACTGGAAGAACGTGGGCTGATAACCACGAATCAGATAACCGCTGTAGACGCTGCCGAAGCCGAAGGCCGTGGAACGGACGCCCGCGGTATAGCCCAGCAGGGTTTCGATTGCCTGCCCTTTCTGCGCCTCCATGCGGTCGCGCGTGATGACGGATATGGACTGGGGCGTCTCGATCAGCGGGGTATCCGTCTTGGTGGCCGTGCTGCTCTCGCGCGCGACATAACCCTTGACGGGGCCCCATGAGGTCTCGACGGGTTCGTCCGCCGGCCCGGTCGGCGCGACCACGGTCACCGCCTCGAGTGTGGTCTCCGGCGCGGCGCCTCCCGTGGATGCGTTCGCGGCCGGCTTTTTGCTGTCGGCAGGTGTTTTGGGCTTTTTCTCCGGTGTCGAGGCGGTCGCCGGGGGCGTTGCACCCGCGGCAGGCGGCTCCGCACCGATCGCCGTCAAGCTGACGGCGCCGAGCACCAGAGCGGGGACGCCGACACATCGTTTCAACTTGTTTGCTCGTTCTGTCATCGCGACTCTTTGCCGGTTCAGATCAGGCCCTGGGCCTCCCGATCAACGGGGCCGTGACACCCTTTCGCAAAAAGCGTGTCGCCTCGCGTTCCCTCCGCGAGCGCATGACCAACGGAGGCCATTCAAGGCGACACATAAGGAGTGCTATGCGTAGCATGGGGTGAAATCACCCCGGTTATTCCCGCGACGGAGTCACCACGTGCAGGGAATTTCGGTCCACTCCTTGTTGATCACTCGGAGTTCGGGAACGATCGCCAGCTTGTCTTCGGACCGGGCGTGTCCAGTGACGAGCAACTGATTGCGATGCACGGGCTTGCCGTCCACCCGCGTGACCTTGACCTGGGCCTCATAGCCATAAACCGGCTCTGCGTCGTCACCGGTATCGGTGTTCAGGAATTCGTTGGCCCCGGCAGGTACGGAGGCGCGCGTACCACTGGAAATCAGGACCTTGGGCTTTGGCCAAGTACCGCCTTCGAAATCGCCCGGACCGTCGATCTGATAGAACTGCGCCTCGAACTTCACCGGGTGCGCGCTGTTGTTCAGCAGGTTGACGGTGAAGAAGCGGGAAGCCAGCTGCAGGTCGACTTCCTCTCCACCTTCGAAGCCGCTCGCCCCGATGTTCTCCACCGGGCCTGTCGAAAGACAGATGGCTGCCTTACCGGTCGCCATTGCGGCGGACGAACCGCACAACAGCAAAGCGCAAATCGATGTCGTAAGAGTTCGTGTCACGGGGCGTGTCCTCAGTTGTTTGTAGGGGAACTCAAATGTACACAGAAACAACTGCTGTTGCAAGCCATTCGCATTTGGCTATGACTAGCGCTTGTGAACGGACCGAAACCGAGGCAGGTCGACGCGCAAACCGGTATTCAGCAGCCGACACCCGTGCCAGACGATGAGGCCGGGAAGGCTTGATCCGAGACATCGAACAACAACCCACCATCCATCTTCAGGACCCGGTCGGCGGCGGCGAAATAATGCTCGTCGTGTGTGATCGCGAAGACGGTCTTGCCGGCGGCCTTCAGGATCGGCAGAAAATCAGTGTAGAAGTCCCGGCGAAAGGCCGGATCCTGGTCCGCGGCCCACTCGTCGAGCACGATCACCGGGCGATCCTCAAGCAGCGCGAGCAGCAAGGCCAGGCGCTTGCGCTGGCCCTGGGAAAGCCGGCGATCCATGAGTTTGCCGTCTTGGATTCTCGCCTTGCGCTGCAGCCGCAACGAGGCCAGCCAATGCCCGACGGCCGATCCTCGCGCCGACTCACCATCGGGCCCGAGCAATTGATCGAACAAGTAGAAGTCGGAATAGACGCTGGCGAACAGGCGGTGGTAGGCGGAGCGGCTGCGGTCATCGATGACCCGCCGATCAACATGGATCCGTCCACCCGCGGGGCGATACAGCCCGGTCAGCAGACGAGCCAGGGTCGACTTTCCGCTGCCGTTGCCACCGATCAGGAATACCGTTTCACCGCGCTCCAGGCTCAAATTCAATGGCCCGACCGTGAAACCCGACTCATCGCCGCTCGGCGGATAGACATAGGTAATGGAATCGAGGGTAAGCCGCTGCCAGTCGGCGGGCAGCGGCTCAGCGCCGGGAGCGAAGGCCGGCAGGTAGGGCGGCAGTTCCAGAGATTTCACTTTCGCCAACGCCACATTGCCGGCGATCAGCCCGGGAATGGCGGAGACCGCCGATGCCAGCGGTGTGCGCAGAAACAGAATCGTCAGCGCGTAGGTGACGGCGGTGGCGGTATCCGTCCACGCGTAGGCGTGGGCCAAGAAGAAACTCAGCCCGATCGCCCCCAGGATCATCGCGTTGACCCAGTTCTCGTTCAGCGCACCGTAGGCATCGGCAAAAATCTCGTGGTCCCTGCCCTGCCGGGCGTGCGGTTCGAACTCCTCGTCGTAGACCTTGCGCGCCCGCTCCCGGTTGAGCGTCAGTTCCTTGCGTCCGTCGATGACGGCCTGATAGTCCTCGTACAGGCGATCTTCAATTTCGCGGCCGGCTTCGATACGCCGGTGCGTCCGCGCCAGCAGCAGCCAGCCGACGGCGACGGCCAGCGCCAGCCAGCCGGCAACGGCCCAGAACAGCGGCTGGGACAGCCAGGCGAGGTAGCCCAGCGCACCGCCGGTCAGAACCGCTCCGTAGACGGCGTTGGGCAGGCAGATGAAGGCCGCGGTGATATGCGTCGTGTCGCTGTTCAGGCTTGCCAGCAGACGCGCCGTGCCCAATTGTTCGAGGCGCTCGCAGTCGGTGTCGAGCACGCGTTTGACCAGCGTGCGACGGAGTTGGTACACGAGGTGGTGTCCGAGTCGCGTCATGATGATCTGGGCCATTGAGGCAATGACAAACATCCCGGCCAGCAGCGCTCCGAACTCGATCAGCGTGGAGCGATCGACGGCGGGCTGCTGGATCATGTGTTCGTTGATGAAGGCCATCACCCTCACGCCAATCGCGGCGCTGGCGCCGCTGAGCAGCAAGGCGAGCAACAGTGTGCCCCGAAAGTGTTCCAGGATCAGTCGGAAGAGATTCATGGCAGACGACGGAGACGGGCGTGGTGGAATGATTCCGGCGCCAGGCTTCGGGGTTCAGCCCCTCGTCGCGGCCGCGGGTGTCGACGAACGGGCACGCGTCAGTTCCGCACGCGGAAGTCCGCGAGGATCGCGTAGCAGACCGGCGTCAACAACAGGCTTGCGGCCATGCCGAACAGCAGCCCCGACGCCAGCGAGAGCGTCATCGGCACCAGGAACTGGGCTTGCGCGCTGGTTTCGGTCAGCGTCGGCAGAAAGCCCGCGAAATTGGTCAGGAAGGCCAGCAGGATGGGGCGGAAGCGGGCCGTGCAGGCTTCGCCGATCAGCGCGCCCAGATCGTCCGAGCGGTGCCGGTTATCGTGGATGTAATCCAGTAGCACGAGGCTGTCGTTGACCACGACGCCGCTCGCCGCGACCATGCCGACCAGCGACTCCATCGACAAGGGCAGCCCCACGAGCCAGTGCGCCAGTATGCCGCCGCACCAGGCCACGGGGACGGCGAACAGGAACACCAACGGCTGCGTATAGGAGCGGAAGGTCACCGCGATCAGCGCATAGATCAACGCGAGCGCGATCAATGTATGGTGCAGCAGCGCCTTCAGCATGGCGTCCTGTTCCTGGCGATCCTGGCCGAAATCCATGCTCAGCGTCGGCAAGCGCTGGCGCAGGGAAGGCAGGTACGCCTCCTCCAGATCGCGGTAGATCGCATTGACGTCCGCCAGTTCCGGATCCACCCGCGCCACGACTTCCAGCACCCGGCGCCGGTCCTGCCGGATCAATTGCGAGTAGCCGGGTGAGAAATCCACGTCGGCGAGCGCGGACAAGGGCACCGACCCGCCGTCAGGCAGCGTGATCGGCAAGGCGTACAAGTGGTCGATCGAACGGCGGTACTCGGGTGGATAACGCACCATGACCTTCACCTCGCTACGCCCGCGCTGCAAGCGCTGTGCTTCCTCGCCGTGATAGGCCTGGCGCACCTGTTCGGCAAGGTCCTTCAACCGGAGCCCGATGCGCTCGGCCTCGGGCTTCAGCTTCAGGCGCAGTTCAGGCTTGCCGGGAGAAGCGGAATCCATGACATCGAAAACACCCGGATACTTGCCGAGCCGGCCTTTGACCTCGGCAGTGCCCAGGGCCAAGGTCTCGGGGTCGGCTGCACTCAGATTCAGCTGGATGTCATAGGGCACGTCCCCTTCCCGGTACATGAAATCGATCCGGGCCCGGCCGATGTCGCCGATACGTCGCCGCCAGTCCCGGACGAAATCCTCGACGCGAACCCGCTGCCGCGCCTCCGGCGCCAGTTCCAGCCAGAAGCCGGCTTCCTGCTCCCAGATCATCGTTTCCTGCCCGATCAGAACGGCGCTTCCGGGGTTGTCGTCGCTCCGCGTCAGGCCCAGCCGAGTCTGCAGCACGCCTTCCAGTTCGAACAGCGCCCGTTCCACCCGGTCCGCGAGCCGGCGGATCTCTTCCGGCGGCGACCGCGGCGGGACGGTCAGTCGCACCCAGAAGGAGTCCTTGACCACGTCCGCCTCGAATGACTGCCTGACATGGCCGCCGGCCACCAGCGCCGCGGTCAGCAGGATCATCACGGCAAATCCGGCGAGACTCAGATAACGCCAGTCCAGCGCCGCGCGAAGGGACGGCACGTAAACCACCGCGACGAAACGATCGAGCCACCCGTTCAGCAGGGTCCGTAAGCGTTCGAAGCGGGTCGGCACAGTGGACGAACGGGGCGGCACCGCCAGATGTGCCGGCAGGATCAACAGCGCCTCGACCAGCGAAAACACTAGCGTCAACAGCATGACCAGGCTGATCGGACGCATGAGCTGGCCGCTCCAGCCAGGCAGAAAGAGACCCGGCATGAACGCCAGCAGCGCGATCAGCACCGACAGCGTGACCGGCAGCGCCACCGCGCGTACGCCGCGGATGGCCGCGAGCAGCGGTTGCGACGGGTGGCTCTGCTGTTCGCTGTAGACGCTCTCGCCGATGATGATCGCGTCGTCGACGAGGATGCCCATCGCCAGCAGGAACCCGAACAGCGAAAGCATGTTCAGCGACACGTCGAGGATCGGCATCCACCACAACGCGCCGAGCACCGAGGTCACGATACCGAGGCCGGCCCACAAGGCCACGCGGGTGCTCAGGAACAGGCTCAGCACCAGGCAAACCAGCAGGAAGCCGGCCAGGCCGTCTTCGAGCAGGGTCTGGATGCGTTCCTCGAAGGCCAGCGAGTCGTCCCACCAGGTTTTCAGGTGGATGCCGCGCGGCAAGCTGGCGGCCGTTGCCGCGACATACGCCTTGACGCGGCGCGCGACGTCGATGCTGTTCCGTTCGGCATGCACCTCCCAACCCTGCGCGGTCTGGCCGTTGTGTCGCCATTCGAACCGGCTTTCCTCCAGGCCGTCGCGGATGCGCGCGACATCGCGGAGCAGCAGGCGGCTGCCGTCCGGCTGCGTGCGCAGCACCAGTTGCCCGATGCCTTCGGCCTCGTTGGCCCGCCCCTTGATGCGCAGCAATAACTCGCCGGCCGAGGTCTTGATTGCGCCGCCGGCTAGGTCCAGCGACGCGCGCCGAACCGCCTGCGCGATCTCATCGACCGAGAGCCGATACTGCAGCGCCTTGGCGGGGATCACCTCGACGGCAATCTCATACGATGTCCGGCCATAGTCGACTGTTCGCGTAACACCCGGCAACGCACCCAGGTCCGCCTGGATACGCTCCCCCAGCCGCTTCAGTTCGAGCGGCGCGGCGGCGCCGTACAAGGCCACCCAGATGACCCCGTCGTCACCGTCACGGCTGGCTTCCCGCACATCGATACGCTCCACCGCGTCGGGCAGACTCGGGATCGACTGGATGCGGCCGCGCGCCGCGCCCATCAGGATCTGGCGATCGTAGCCGGGCAGCACCTGCACCGACAGCCGGCACATGCCCTCGAAGACCGTCGTGTTGATGCCCTTGACGCCGGTCAGATCATGGACTGCTTCTTCGAGCGGCACGCAGATCGACGTCTCGACTTCGAGCGGTCCGGCGCCGGGATACAAGGCCTCGATTTCGAAGCGGTGCGGCGTAAAGCGCGGGTGGACGTCCTTCTGTATGTCGAAAATGCTGAAGGCGCCGCCCAGCCAGATCAGCGCCATCAGCAGATTGGCGGCGACCGGGTTGGCTGCGAACCAGGCCAACAGCGATCGTCGTGGCGACACGGCGCGCCGGCCGGCCGCCGCCTGTCCCGGTTCGGTGGGCGGCTCGATCTGAGGGGGTTCGTTCATTCCGCTCGGGTCGCGTCGGCGCCGCGCAATTCCTCGGCCTGCGGCCGTACCTCCGTTCCCGCGACCGGCAGGTCGACGCCCGACACGACGACGCGGTCGCCCGGCGCCAGGCCACCGCGAATCAGGATTCGTCCCGGCTCGGTCCGCAGCACATCCAGATGCCGGATCTGCAACCGGTTGGCCGCGTCGACCAACACCGCGTCCTGTGCCGAATTCACTGCGCCATGCGGCAGCGTGAACACCCCGGATATCGCCCGCCCCTCGATCTCGGCCTGCACGAAGCTGCCGAAACGCAACGGCGGCCGCCCCGGTCCGTGCGCATAGGGCTGCCTGACCTCCGCAACGACATAGACCAGCCCGGTGGCTTCGTCGGAAATGCCCTCGGTGCGGACCAGATTCCCGGACCACCGCACCGTCTCATGCCCGAAGGTGGCCGACAGCGTCACCTTGGCTCCGGCAACCCGTTTGTCCTTGATGTGTTCGCCGGGCAACTCGAGATAGGGAATCTGGTCGGGTGCCAGCGGCAGGCGCACCTCGGCAACATCGACGGAATGGATACGCGCCACTTTGTCACCAGCACTCAGGAATTGGCCGACACCGGCCCACTTTTCCCGAACGCGTCCGGAAAATGGCGCACGCAGCTCGCAGCGCGAGCGATTCAGCCGTGCTTCGACGGCATCGGCTTCGGCCGCCTTGATGCCGGCGCGCGCGGCGGCCAACTGGGGCAGATGCAATGCCAGAGCGGTGGGCCGACCCTCCCCCAGCACCTTCCACTCGCCCTCGGCCTGTTCGGCCGCGGCTTCTTCCTGAGCCAGCACCCGCTTGGCTTCGGCGAGACGGGCTTCGGCACGCGTCACCGCAAGCTCGTAGTCCCGGGGGTCGATGACGACCAGCACGGCGTCGGCTTCGAAAAAGCCGCCGGCACTGAATGCCGGATGCACCCGGATGACCTTCCCCGACACCTGGGTCACGAGGTCGATTTCGTGACGCGGCACGACGGTCCCCTGCGACTGCACGCTGAGACGCACGGTTTCCGGCTGGACGATCTGGATTTGCACGACTGGAGGCGGCTCCGCGGCCGCCTCGGTCTCCAGATCCCGGTGCCGCGTGATGATGGCGTAAGCAGCGGTCGCCCCCAGCGCGAGCACCAGCAGCGGCGCGATGAGTTTGCGGCGGCGTCCCGGTCCGCTCATGCGGCACCCCCCAGGGCGAGATACAGCGCGACGCGGTTGGTCAGGATCTGGCGGCGCACCTCGAGCAGCGCGCTTTGTGCCGCCAGAGTGCTCCGGTAGCTATCCAGCAAGGTCAGGATTGCGATGCTGCCGTTGCGATACGAGCGCACCGCCAACTTATGGCTGATCCCGGTCAGCCGGACCGCTTCAATCAGCGCGCGCTCGCGGTCCAGCAGCCAGGCTTCGGCCGCGAGACTTTGTTCGACTTCGCGCAGCGCGTTGAGCACGGTCTCGCGATAGCGGTTCGTTACCTCCTCGACGCGAGCCGCGTTGAGCTCGATTTCGGCAGTCAGTCGCCCCCCGGTGAACAGCGGTTGCGCCAAGCCGACGGCGATATTCCAGACGGCACCGCGGGGTTCGATGAAATCCGCGAGCGCGGCGCTCTGCGTGCCGCCTGAGCCGGTCAGCGTCAGGCGCGGCAGCAAGGCTTTCCGGGCGCTGACCAGACGTTGGTCCTCGGCGCGCAGGCGAATGAATGCGGCGACCACATCCGGGCGCCGTGCCAGCAGATCGGCCGGCAGACCGGCGGGCAGGCGCGTAGGCAGCCCGGGCAACGCGGTGCAGTCGCTGATCGCTTCCTTGGGATACCGTCCGAGCAGAACCTGCAGCAGCCGCGCGTTGATCTGCACCCGGTTATGGGCGTCCGCCAGCAGCGCCTCGGCATCGGTCAGGTCGGTCAGGGCCAGACTCAGATCCAGTCCATCGCTCAAACCCAGGCTGAAACGTCCCCGCGCCAGCTGTGCGACGGCGCGCCGCTGGGCGATGTTCTCTTCGACGACACGCACCTGTTGCCGCGCCTCGGCGAGTTCGAAGCAACTCTGCACGGTGCGCGCCGACAACGAGAGTACGGCTGCCGTGACGTCGGTCTGAACCGCGTCGGCGTCGGCTTCCGCTGCCAGCTGTGCCGCCAGGATGCGCCCCCACAGGTCGATCTCCCACGAGATGTTGAACGGAACCTCCCAGGCCGTTCCGCCCTGCAAACTCCCGGCACCGCCACCGCCGACGCCGAGGTGTTCCAGGCCCGGCGCGAACTCGAGTTGCGGCTTGCGCCGCGAGCCCTCGATCACAGCGAGGCTTCGGGCCTGTTCGATGCGTGCGACCAGCGCCTTCAATTCAAAGTTGCCGGCGAGCGCGGTCTGCACCAGGTGCAGCAATTCGACGCTCCGGAACGTGGCCAGCCAAGGCTTGACCGGGCCTGACGAAGCGGCGGCGTCCGTGGCTACCGCCGTCCAGCGCTGCGGAACTCCGCCGGCAGTCACCACCGGCTGGCGATCCGGCGCCTCCGCGCAGGCCGACAACAGGCCGACGGTTACGGCGACCCCCAGGGAACGGCGGAAGCCCTGGCAGGCTCCTGCGGTGATCCAGGCGGCAGGAGGTCGCGCGAGCCCATGGTGCAGCACGACCGCAAACCAGGTGGGGCCTGTCGGAACACCGTCGGGACGGCACTCCCGCCCGTTTGCCGTGACACAGCTCATGGACGAGCGTTCAAACTCCGGCCAACACGCCTTGATCCTCACGATACGAAAAATGCCGGGCTGCTGCTAACGTCCGCAACTGGTCGGCGTTCTGGCGCAGCGCCCCCTCCCCACGCCGGACCGATCGAGGTTCGGAAAACCCGTGCCGTGCGAACTGTTGCCGCTCGCTCATACGTCCGATGGCCCGTCAATGCGCTGCTTCCCGGCCCGCTGCCGACAGCGGCAGTCTCAGCTGCGGACTGTCGTGCTCATGGGGGTGATGATGATCGTCGAGCAGGTCGTCGACGAACAGGTGAAACAGGGCCAGCACCCCGATATCGGAGCCGGTGCGGCGGTTGATCGGAATCTGTGCCGCCGCCCCCAATTGAATGTAGTCACCGAACCCGATCAGTCCGGGATTCACGGTCCCATTCGTTTCGCCGCCACACGCCGCGTTAAGGCAACTTTCCGCGGCCAACTCGACGACCGGGATCAGGTAGTCGAACGGGGCCGGCCAGCCCTGGTCCTCAACATAGGCCTGCAAGTACGGGATGCTGTATTGAATGGTGATTCCCCAGTTCAATCTGGTCGGATTGCGATTGCTTCGAACGCCAGTGCCACTGTCCGGCCGCACGGCCGAACCGCTGACCGGGAACGCACCACCGAATGCACCCGTCACCGCCAACGGCCACAAATACCCGGCAGATTCCGGCAGGTCGCCGAGACCCTTGCCGAAGAAGAGCGTAGGGAAGAGTACGGTTACAGGATCGGCGCCGACCCGCGGATCACCGCTGCTCCCGATCGACGCGTCGACACCGATCGATGCGATGGCTTCATGCTCGTGGTTGGTGAAGAACTGATACTTCGTACCGACCAGAGCGTTGCCGAAACCGTGAAAGGCATCGCCGCCATCCGGTTCCACACGGCGAAATTCGCCGCCGAGCGTGACTCCCCACAAGCCGCTGATCCGCGCCGTATAGTCGGGAGCGACTCCGGTACCGAGCAGCGCCGGCACCTCGGCCGTGCCCGCCTCCCGGAGATAACTGCCCAGCAATGAGAACTCGTCCATGACGAAGGGGTCGTCGACCTCGAACGTGGTGGGGAAAATCCGCTTGCCGGCGTAACCATGGGCCGCGGCATCCGGCGGCGCCAGGGGCAGCGACGCAATGGCGCCAAAGGCTGCGATCACGACCCCGATGGAGCATATGCGGGGAAGGCGCGTGAGTAGCACTAAGGCTGACATTCTACCCACCTGGGTTGTGCTCCGCATGAGTCGCGCGAGGCTCGCCATGCCGGCCCGCCCGGACGACGCATGCGCCTAGCCTGACATGGCTACCGCAAGGCAGCCAACAGGGAGACGACCGAACGCTCCAGCGCCTTGGCAACGAACACGTCGAACGCCGCCTTGCCGAACATCTCGCCCGCCTTGGCCGCCGTCGCGGCACGTCGGGGACTGGCCGGGGCACTCGCGCGCGGCACGGTCCCCACTTCCTCCATGACCTGGCTCAGATCCTCCGTCCGGAGCCGGTGGGGATCGTACAGTATCGTCAGACTACCGGTGCGCTCACTGATCCGGGTCGCCAGGACACCGTCGATCGCGCGGAAGCGTCTTTCCAGCCCCTCGGCCCGGTCGGGATGGTTGCGGGTCAATGCCGACCGGAGGCGCAAGCGCCCAGGGATGTGATGTATTGCTTCTGCCACCTTTGCAGCCCTCGCTGAGACGGATGAGACCTATTGTCATTTGATAGTACTGGCAAGAATCGCGCAGAGCAAGTCTCACCGGCGGACGGGCTTGCGCGGGGAGCCACCTGCCCCTACGCTCTCGGCATGACAGCGAGGTTCCGCAAGACGCCTCCGTAACGAGCGGTGAGCCGACGATGGTCTGGCACAACAATCAACCCGGCGAAGCCGCCCTGCGACCGGCGATCGGCCATGTCACGATCGCGCACGAACTTCCTCGCCGGCTGCGATTGCGGTTTCCAGCCCTCGCTCTACCCGGCTTCGCCGCAGACCTGCTGGAAACCGAACTGCTGTCCTTCGGAGGCGTCACGGCGGTGCGGATCAATCTTCGGGCCCGCTCGGTGTTGGCGGAGTACGACGGACATCCGGAGACCCGGTCGTCGCTGATCGAGCGTCTTTCCTGCCTGTCGCCCTACCCCTATTTGCGCGCCGATGCAGCCGACACGATCGAACCGTCACGGGATCCCAATCCCGCCCCCCTGCTCGCCGGCATTCTGTCACTGCTGGCTTCGTCACTACTCCCCCTGCCGCTCAAGGCGGTCATCGGTTGGGCGACCGTCAGCCCCAGTCTCTACAAGGGCGTCGTCACACTGCTGGATCGCGGCATCAAGGTGGAGGTTCTGGATGCCCTGGCAGTGGGTGTGGCCGCCGCTCAGGGCGCCTACTTCACCGCTGGCGCGACGCACGTGTTGATCGAGACCGGGGCCTATTTGGAAGCCCGTGCCGAACACCAGGCACAAGGGCTGCTGAGGCAACTGCTGCAGCGACCGCCGGAACATTGCTGGATCGAGCGGGACGGGGCCCTGATACGGGTCAACGCATCCGATGTGCGTGAAGACGACCGCGTCGTTGTCGGTGCAGGCGATCCAATTCCGGTCGACGGTGAAGTCGTCGCCGGGTCGGCGCTGGTCGATCAGTCCTCGTTGACTGGAGAAAGCCTGCCGGCCCGCAAGGAACCCGGCGATCCGGTGCTGGCCGGCGCAGTGGTCGCCGAGGGACGCCTGGTGGTGCGGGCCTCTCGAGTCGGGGCCGAAACGGCTACGGCCCGCCTGGGCCGGGTCATCGAGCAGTCGCTGCGACGGCCGGCCGAGAGCCAGCGGCTCGCTGAGCGCCTGGGGGACCGGCTCGTCTACCTGACCTTCGTGCTGGGTGGCCTGATGTTCGCGCTGACCCGCGATCCTCGTCGGGCCGTCTCTGTCTTCCTGGTCGACTATTCCTGCGCGCTGAAACTGGGGACCCCGCTGGCATTCATTGCAGGCATGCATCGGGCGGCAAGCGCGGGGCTGGTGTTCAAGGGCGCGCAGTCGCTGGAACGTCTCGCCGAGGCCGACACCGCCGTATTCGACAAGACGGGCACCCTGACCCGCAGCCGGGTGGAGATCACGGCGATCGTGTCGCTAACGGCGGAGCGCAGCGACGACGAATTGCTGGCGCTGGTGGCCTCGGTCGAGGAACACAGTCGCCACCCATTCGCCAACGCGGTCACGGGTCATGCCCATCGAGACGGTCGTTATCGGCACGTCGATCATGGCGACGTCGAGTATGTGGTTGCACACGGACTGAACACCCGAATCGCAGGCAAATCGGTACAGATCGGCAGCCGACATTACCTGGAGGCGCACGAGGGTGTGGACTTCGGTTCGCACGAGAGTTCGATCGAGCCGCTGATCAACGGGGGCAATGCCCTGCTCTACGTTGCCGAAGACACGCGGCTGGTGGGCTTGATTGCGCTGCGCGACCAGGTCCGGGAAGAGGCATCGATCACGCTGACCCGGCTCAGGTCCTCGGGTATCGAATGGGTGGTGATGCTGACCGGCGACACGTTGCGTCAAGCCCAGGCGCTGGCGTCGCAGCTGCCGATCGATTCCGTTTATGCCGAGCTGAACCCGGAAGAGAAGGCAAACCGTATCGAGGCCCTGAAGTCGGCAGGGCACAGGATCATGTTCATCGGGGACGGCGTCAACGACGCAGCCGCGCTGGTCTGCGCCCAGGTCGGGATTGCCATGACCGACGGCACACTGCTGTGCCGCGAGGCGGCGGACGTGCTGATGCTGCGGGAAGGACTGGAGGGCCTGACCATCGCCCGAGACATCGCGCTAGAAACGCGGCGCGTCATCGACAGCAATTTCGCCGCCGACCTGGCAGTCAATTCCGCGTTGCTGCTGGGTGCCACGCTCGGCTGGCTGCCCCCGATCGCTGCGGCGTTGTTGCACAACGGCACGACCCTGGCGATTCTGGTGCGCTCACTGCGGCAGGGCGTCGCAATCGGAGCCGGGACCGGACAGCGTCCCAAAGGGGATGCTGCGAGGGTTGGCCTCGACCTGGTGCCCACAGCAAGCAGTGTGAGCGGTGGCGGCATGACGAACGTCAGCCGATAGGCAAGTCGCCGGCCAAGCCGGCGACTTGATCACATCCCTGTGCCCGGAATGGCGTTCCGGGTTCCCCCCAAACCAGCGTGCAGCGGCGGATCAGGGTGCGGCTGTGATCTCCAGGCTCCAGCCCTTGATTTCGCCGTCATACCAGAAGAAGTCGTCGACCACGTAAAGTTTCCACTCGCCGGCCGGCGATGCGCCATTGAATACGCCAAGGCGCGGACCCGAGGTCACGACCTTCTGCGCCGCGATCTCCGGGGTCGTCATATCGACCACCGAACCTGCGGTGATCAGGCCTGCCGGTGCCGGCTCGCGGAATTGATCGAGGTCGTCGACGCTGAGCGGGCTGCTCGGATCGTAGTCGGTCGGTTTGAAGGTGCGCGGTGTCGGGTCCGTCCACACGTTGACCCACTCGTCATAGACGATCGGGTACAACTCACTGGTCGGGCTGGAGGTCAGCCGGCCATCGTTCCGCGTCGAGTTCGGCAGCGGCAGCGCGGCCGAATCGTCGAACACGAAGGTCAGGTTCTGCACCGCCGGCGACGTACCCGGGGACGCGGTCGACCCGCTTACGTTCGACATCAGCATCACGTACTGGCCGTTCGGTGCCACCAGCAGCACGTCCACATCGTCGATCAGGGAATGGGTAATCCCGCTGAGGGTCACATTGACGTCCTTGATCTTCGCGCCCGCCGGAAAGGCTTGCTCCTTGACCGTAATCTTGCTGCCGTAGGGGCTTGCCTTGGCGACCGGCTGCGTACCGACAGTCTCACGGACGTTGTAGAGGTCCAAGAGCGCGATGCACTTCTCCGCGTCCGGGTCCGCACACAGATCGTTGATGCGGATGGGATGCGCATTCGTGAACGTCTTGGTGACGTCGACAGCCGAAACGGCCCCGGGGGCGAGCACGGCGGCCGCCGTCAGCGCGAGCAGCATCGGTCGCAGCGCGAAGTCCGGCCCATGATTCAACGAGGCGTCAGCAAGTTGGCTTTTTTTCATACACGAAGTCCTGAGTAGTGTTGTGAGCCGATATCGCGCCGACCTTACCGGAAGGACGGGCATACAGCCGGGTTGTGGATGCGTTTAGAACTCCCTTGGGATCTTTACGCAATTGCGAATCGTTCGCGTTTCTATTGTGTCACAGAGTCGGCCCTGGTCAAACCGCTCTCAGGATGGCCCGCGGCTCTTGGGAATTTTTCCCGCCCGCCGCAACAAGCGGCAGCGTCACGGCCGAATGCCGGGGCACAGTTCCGGCAACGCGGCCTGGGCGCACGGGCGGGAGAACGAGGGGAATGGGAAGTGCCTGCAGGATGCCGCCGCGCGCTGCTGCGGGTTGGATATCGTCTTGCTTCGATTCAAGGCGGTAGCGGCCCGCGACGCCGCGAAGGGGTCCATAGACCTCTCACTGCAACCAACGGCATGCGTCGCGGGGGTTTGAGGGAACCCGAAAGCCGATTCCAGTCCCTGGGAATCGGTGGACCGAATGAAACCCGGCGCGGCGGCCGCGGAGAAAGGCGGGCGACCGTCTCAGCGGGCCTTAGCCCCGGAGAAAGCCTCGATCAGCACGCCGACCGGTCCCAGCAGAGCTTCGTAATCGTTGGCCAGGGCGAGCCGGTAAAGCAAGGCGTAGCGGCTTGCCAGTGCCGCGAGCGGCGACCGCCCTCCGGCGGCATCGTCAGGTGGCATTTCCGGCGAGAAGCGAAGAAAGCGCGCCGCCCAACTGCGCGTGACCGGCTGCTGCGAGCCGGCCCATCCGTCGAGGCGCGCCACCAGTGCCGCGGGATCGCGCAATGCAGTGAAATAGCCGAGGCGTTCGCCTTCATCGAGAATCTGCCGCAACAGTTGCGCCGCAGCCGGATCGGCCGCGCTGTCCACGGCAGCGGTTCGCCCCAGCGCGGCGTAGATGCGCTGCTCGTTGCTCTTCAGTTCGATCAGCGGCGTGGGGACCCAACGGTCGGTGAACGGCCGATAGCGCTCGCGCCCGGCCGGCACCGCGGCGGAAACCAACGCCGCCAGCCCGGCGGCCACGCGCACCGCCTGTGGTTCGTCGACATTCCGGAAATACCGCTCCAGTTCCCCGATGAAGTGATCCTCGGACATCGGATAGGGGTAGGCATGTACCGCATGGAAGAACCGGTTCTCGAACTGGGCGGGAAAGCCGGCCGCCAGCAGCGTGCTCTGCAAGTGACGGATCGGTCGGAACGGTTCCACCCCTCGGGGAACGTCGTAGGGAACATCGTTCATGTTGGTATTCACGAACAGCGTCCCGTCAGGCGCCAGGCGCTCCCTGACCAGCCGGAAGAATTCCACCGAGATGCAATGCGGGGGAATGAACTCTCCGGAGAACAGATCGACGATGATGAGGTCGTAGGTCCGGAAGGTTTCATCCAGAAACACGCGCGCATCCCGCGTCACCAGCGTGACCCGTCGTGGATCCACCTGGAACTGATCGCGGGCCACGGTGTTCACGAGCGGGTCGATGTCGACGCCGGTCACCGCGGCGTCGGGAAAAATCGGCTCGATCTGCCGGATCACGCCCCCGGCGGCCGAGCCCAGCACCAGAATCTCGCGTGGCGGCCGCGACGCGGGCGCAA
This sequence comes from Methylolobus aquaticus, assembly GCF_054172105.1. Lineage (NCBI taxonomy): Bacteria > Pseudomonadati > Pseudomonadota > Gammaproteobacteria > Methylococcales > Methylococcaceae > Methylolobus > Methylolobus aquaticus. Next base: position 2,016 of record NZ_JBSYXP010000008.1, on the reverse strand, counting down.
CGAGGTACTGGAGTCCCGCTATTTCCCGCAATGGTTCGTCCGGGTATAGCACCGAATGCGTGTAGACCCGCGAAGGCTGGTATTCGAGCAGCCGGCGGCCAGCGTCGTCCTCCGTCGCGACGACGCGCAGGCTACCGTAGAACGAATCCCGTTCGAACACAACGCCCGGGGGCGGTTCATCCCGCTCCACGGCGACATAGGACGACCACCCGATGGCGAGAGCCCCCAGCCCAACCAACGCCCGGACCCACTTCGCCCCGCCCGTCAGTACATAGCCAACCGCCAGAATGAACGCGAAGACCGCGTTCGCGCTCGCCACCGTGACCGTGACTCCATGGAACGGAATCAGCCAGTACGAACCCACCATCGTGCCGACGATACTGCCTACCGTCGACAAGGCCATGAAGAACCCGGCACTGCGCCCGGCATCCCCCGCCCCATCGCCGGTCCGCAATCGGATCAGCACCGGCGAGATCATGCTCATCGCAACAACCGGCGGACCGTACAACGCCAGCGACAGAAACGCCGCCGGCACGCCCGACTCCAGCACCGGATCACCGTACAAGCGGTCCCGCAAGTCGAGACCCCAGGCAGCGAACACCTCCGGGTAAAGCACGTTGCAGACGTGGGTGTAGACGGTCCCCAGCAACAGCAGAACGAGCAGCAAGCGAACCCCCACCCCGCTCAGCCGGCCAGCCGCATAGTAGCCGCCCGACAACAGCACCATCACCAGGGTCAGCAGCGTTCCGGTCACGACCACCGAGGATCCCAGGTTCGTCTGCAGCATCCGAAATCCGCACACCTCCAGCAGCATGATCTGGAAGCCGCCGAAGAACGAGATCACATACAACAACCCGGTCAGCATCATTCAACCCAGTTCCAGTCAATCGGCCGGCGTGAGTGGTCACAGTCCGGTGGCGCAAATGTCATGGCGCCCCGTTCCATCGGATGCGCGGATCGGGAGCCCCTTCCTGCAGCAGCGAGCACAGCGCGGCGAGCAATTCAGGGGACCGAACGATCGCCAGATGATCCACCGGAACATGGGCGCTGAAGGCGGCCGGGCGACCCCATCCCTCCGCCAGTACATCCTCGGCGTGGTGACCCAGCCCGACAGCCTCCTGCGACCACCAGCAATGCGGCGCAACCCGCAGACCCATGGGCTGGAACCCCGGCGCCAGACGGCTCAGGTGCTGCATGACCATTACCGCGCGCGATGGATCGAGGTTTCCCAATGCTGCCAGTTCCCCTCCCGATGCGTGTTTCCGCAGCGCCGCCGCCAGCGCGGCAGCCCTCGCCTGTTCCGAAACGGTTTCTTCGAGCCCTTTACCGAACTGCACTCCCAGATTCTCGGCGTCGAAGTCCGGGCAGATCTCGCGCATCAATTCAAGCAAAACCCCGAACGAGGACACATCCGGTCCAGCTTCCTCGTCGGCGCTCTCGTCGAATCCCGGTGCATAGCTGTCCACGAGCCCCAGGAACGCCACCTGCGCCCCGGCCTGCTCGAGCAGATGAGCCACGGCCATGGCCAATGCGCCACCCAGCGACCAGCCGAGCAGACAATACGGGCCCTGCGGCTGAACCTCCTGTATTCGCCACGCATAATCTTGCGCCATCTCCAGCAGCGACGCCGGCTGCCACTCGGACTCGAACAGGCCCGGGCACATGAGCCCGTAAACCCGTCGATGCGGGGCCAGGGCGCGGGCCAGTGGCAGATATGGGAAAACCGTGCCACCGGCCGGCGGGAAACAGAACAGCGCCGGGCGCGCATCGTCCGACCCGTTCAAGGGCACCAGAGGTGAGGGTCGTTCGGCTCGTGTGGACTCGATCAACCCCTGGATCGTCGGAAACTGCAGCAACTGCGGCAGGGCAACAGTCCATCCCAGGCGCTGGTTGATGGCCGACACCAAGCGCAGGGCCAGAAGTGAATGGCCGCCGAGTTCGAAGAAGTTGTCGCTGACGCCGACGCTGTCGAGGCCGAGGACTTCCTGCCAGATCGCCGCCAGCTGCGCTTCGGTC